>JBEIHA010000251.1:0-4811 GCA_040381635.1 Pseudobdellovibrionaceae bacterium | reverse complement strand
GAGTCGGGTGATCGTTTGCGTGTCGTGAGATACGTTTACGATTCGAATTGGAAGATCAAAGATGTACTTTTGCGATCTCATGATGGACTGAACTATTCCCTACGACAACTGAGTGGTTATAAAAATTGTGCAGCAGAACTGGAACCCGACTTGGCCAGCCATCCCTAAACGTTGAGCCAATGGCTCAGCTGAATATACAGCGGAATTCCCAGGCCCAAATTCATCGGGAAGGTGAGTGCCAGCGGCAACGCCAGGTAAAGGCTTGGGTTCGCCTCCGGAATAGACGATCGAATGGCGGCGGGGGCCGCAATGTAAGAGGCGCTGCCAGCAAGTACGGCCAATAAAACCTGATCCCCTTGGGGCACCTTCACCCAGTGTGCAATTAACAGAGTTACGGTGCCGAAAAAAGCGGGGAGAACGATGGCGACAAAAAGGGCCGTTCCTTTGAATTTCCACGCCTCGGCTAATTTTTTCTGAGCGCTCATTCCTAAGTCCAAGAGGAAGAAGGCCAGCACTCCTTTAAAAGAGTCCTTAACCACCGGCGCAATTCCGGACCACGAACTGTCGTTCATCGCTAGGCCGATCGCAAAACCGCCCAGAAGTAAAACGACAGACTTCGCCGAAAGGATGGATTGAAACACGCCCAAACCCGTAGTGGCGGATTGGCCTGAATGTCTTTGATAGAGGTAAACAGCGACAAGGATGGAGGGAATTTCCATCAACGCCATCACGGCCACCATATAACCACTAGATGCTATGGCTTTGTTGTGTAACAGTCCGCTTGCGGCCACAAAGGTGACCGCGCTAACAGAACCATAAGAAGCCGCCAGCGCCGAAGCGTTGGCGACACCTAAGTTTCGTCGAACGAGTTGGAACAAGATGGCCGGCACCACCAGGCAAGAGGCCAGACCAATAGAAAGGGTGAGAAAGAAACCATCTAAACTTTCGGCCGATCGAACTTCGTGCCCGCCTTTAAGCCCTAAGCTCAAAAGCAAAAATATGGACAAAAACTTCGAGGCCGCGTCCGGGATTTCAAAATCTGATTTAATCCAAGCCGCAAATGCACCAAGAATAAAAAACAAAAAAATCAGATCAATATTTGCGAAATGAATCATCCAAATTTCTGTTGATCGCTATCCAACTTTTTTCCTATCTCTTGCGCGATTTGACGCGCGTTTCGTCGTTGTTTGACTCTTTCCTTGTCGCCGTAGCGATTTAAGGTTTCGAGCATATGGTCCACGACATCGGCCAAGGCCACGTAGAGGTTGGAATTCGACTTTTCAACCAAAACGCCGTCGTACTTGGACTTCGAAACAAAGACCTTCACCTTGAAAAAATCGGGACCGGCCTGCGTGGGCGAGTTTTCCATCTCCAAGGTGACCTGCAGGTGACTTTCACTTAAATCCGGGAACTTTTCAATCAGGTTTTCCATGCGTTCTTGCGCCGCCTCACGGGCCAGTTCTGATTTTTCTAGGTTCTTAAACTTGATTTGGATCATAGTGTTATTCCCTCCGCGGTGTTCAATAGGTTTTTTTCAAAACAAGCGACCTTCAGATTTGATAGGATCTCGGCCGCGGGTCTCTGCAGCCAGGGTTCGACCGCGAGCAAGCTTTGCGCCTTCGCCCAGCAACTCAGTGGCTGGATCTTCACGTTGGCTATTTCTGACTTCAAGCTTTCAACTTGTGACTGAGCCATGGGTGACTGAATCACATCCGTGGCCGTAGTGGCCACGTAGTTAAAGGCGACGAATCCAGCCCAGATCGTCAGAGCGCTGACCACCAATAGGCCGGCAAGACCCACAGCCACAAAGACCTTGAGCTTTCGCCACAGTTTTGGCTTGGCCTTGGCCTCATTCAGCATTTTTAAAACAAGGTCTGCTTTCATCCGAACCTCTCTTGCAAGATTTCATATTGTTCGAGCTCTTTATTTTTCTCTAATTCTTGGTTTTCTTTGTCTAGGATAGCTAGGATAGGGCGACCTTTTGGAATGTCCCCGCGCGCGGCCACGATCACTTCGCCGCCTTGGTTCAAGACCATTTGGGCCAGATCATCCAGAATGTCGTCATCTTCGTGATCCTGGTCAAAAGGGTGAATCGATATGCCGCCAGATTTCTTATCGATCTTTCCGAAGATATTTAAGTCATCCGTCACGATCAGCTTTCGCACTTTGCCTTGAACTACGGCTTTTGAGATTTGAAATATGTTCTTGCGCGCGCGGTTTTCTTCTTCCGCGATGCGAAATTCCAAAAGTGCGCTTTCGATGGATTGCTTGGAATCTGTCCGTAGTATCCTTCGGATGGTAGAGCAAATTTCACCTAGGCTTTGTTTGCCGAAACTTTGCGCCACCGCAGTCCGAACCGTTTGTTTATACGCCAATTTCTTAAGCATTTGCTCGACCAGTGCGCCTTCGCCGGCCAAAAATAGTTTCGGTTTAGTCGCCCGGGTGAGCTCGGCGATCCAGTCGTTCATCCAAGAAAAAGTGTCAGTCAGCGAAGCATAGTCGCCTAGGTCGTCAGGTGACTTGAAGGAATCGGGGAATAGCACCGAATCGACCAGGCGCAGGGAATCCTGACTTCCTAGATAAAGGTGCGCCGCTTGCCGTTCGAAACCTAGAAGTAAAAAATCTTGATCCACCTGCAGCCACTTGAGAAGAGGTTTAACGTGAAAGCTCGTGGCCACTTGGCAGGTTTGCTCAACTTCGACCGGGATGTTTAAGACCCGGAAGGAACCCTCATTTCGGAAGATCCCAACATTGCCTTTCATTTTTCTCAATATACTAGAGTCGATCAGCAGCCCGTCGATGGGTTCCAGGAATCGATGAATCTCTTCGGTGGTCATGATGGGTTTGAGCCATTCATAAGTCTGGTCAATCGTCTGCCGAAGTTGAGTCCTCAGATGAGACAGTTGTCCTCGGTTCACGAGGTAAGCCGTGAGGTGAACACCCTCAGATGATTCCATAAGCGGCTTCAGCGTAAGTCTTTTCGAAATCAGCATGGGGCCTCCTGTTGGCCTGGAGTGACCATATTGGCCACTCACTTAGACAACTTTACGGATTTTCCCTGAATTGTTAAAATGCATAAAAGCGCTGATGTGCAATGCTTAAAGCTATATTGTAAAAGAATCCCTTAGTTTTGCGGCAATCTGATTTTCGATTTTCCTTTGGGCGGTCACCAGAAACAATTCTTCGGAAACCCCCTGCAGCTGACCAATCTCAACCAGCTCGCCACGCAGGACCTGTCCCGTAACGGTATGGGTCGCCGTCGGAATTAACCCGAGCCCGCTGACGGCCATTAGCTTCTTTACGGAGATATCCTGACTCTCGGTGATCATATTGAGCTCGACCTTATTCAACTTAGCCCAATGGTCCAGATCCTGCCGAAGCCGGCTGTCGTAGGTGGGCAGGATCATCGGCTGGCCCGAGATGGATTTTGGAAAGCCCTTTCGGAATGACTTAAACTTTGGTGCGCCGTAGAAAGCGACGTTTCGTTTGGTAATCGATTTTGGATAAAGGCCTTTTCCGTCTGTTCCCGTGGGTAGAAAGTTAGTGACCATAAGATCCATTCTATGCGCGGTGAGTTCGCGCAAAAGTTCATCCGACTTTCCCTCGGACAAGGTGATCTGGCAGGGCGAGATTCGGAAAGCATGTTTCACCAACTGCAGGACGATTTGCTTCGGCACACTATCCAGTGCCCCTAAGTGAAGCGTGGGCACTAAGGGTTTGAGTCGATCGTGAAGGACCTCGTACATCTCAGATCCCATGCGAAAGATGTTTTTCGAGTAATCGAGAGCCACTTTGCCTTGTTCCGTAAGGACAAGCTTTCGGTGCTGGCGATCGAAGAGTTGAACGCCCAAAGACTCTTCAAATTGCTTGAGCTGTGCGGATAAGGTCGGTTGACCTAAACGCAGTTTTTCCGCGGCTTTCGATACGGTCCCTTCTTCGGCAATCGTCTTAAAGTAAAAGAGATGATGATAGTTGATCCACTGATTCATTCTTACCTCACTCAATCTAATAATCGTTTTAAACGATGTATTATCATTTATTTATCGATTTGAATTATATCTAAAAAATGACGATATTTCGAAACTAGAGAAATTAAAAGGAGATTTTAACAGTGATACTCTTCCCATTTTTGGACTACTGGTGGTTCTACCTTGGATTCACCGCTTTCGTTTTGATTGTTTTGGCTTTGGATCTAGGTGTCTTTCACAAAAATGCCCACGAAGTGAGCTTCAAAGAAGCTTCGGTTTGGACGGGGATTTGGATTAGCTTAGCCCTTGTTTTTAATTTCCTATTTTACCTCTATGCCCAATTCAGATTTTCAACCGACGAGCGCTATACGTCGATTCCCGGATTCGATCCTGATGCCCAGGCGAAAACATCGGCTTTGGAGTTTCTGACCGGCTTCGTGGTCGAAAAATCACTGGCCGTGGACAATATCTTTATTTTTGCGGTTGTCTTTGCCTATTTCGGAATACCCAAGATGTATCAGCATCGAGTTCTATTCTGGGGAATTCTCGGCGCCCTGGTTTTTCGCGCCATCTTTATCGCCATGGGTTCGGTCTTGATGCAATACCACTGGGTGGTGATTTTCTTCGGAGGTCTGCTGATATTGACCGGGGTCAAAATGTTTTTTGCCGGCACCGAACCGCAGAACTTAGAGAACAACTTTATTGTGAAGCAGCTGAAGAAAGTCTTCCGCGTGCATCCGCATATCGAGGGGCAGAAATTCTTCTTCAAAAAGGATGGTTTGACCTACGTCACGCCACTGTTCTTAGCTTTAGTTTTCTTAGAGATGAGTGACATCATTTTTG
>JBEIHA010000250.1:0-4832 GCA_040381635.1 Pseudobdellovibrionaceae bacterium | reverse complement strand
TCCGTAAGAATGTAATTCATCGGATCGACCGCGATCCCGTGGATGCGCACTTCGTAATGCAAGTGCGCGCCGGTTGAACGACCGGTGCTGCCCACCGCTGAAATCGCATCCCAGCGACGAACTTTTTGCCCCTGCTCGACAAAGATTCTTGAATTGTGCCCGTAGCGCGTGACCACCCCGTAACCATGATCGATCGATAGCAATTTACCGTAACCGGATTCGTATCCGACGTACGAAACAACGCCATCGGCCGGCGCGAAAACCGGCGTTCCCGGGGGCGCGGCCATATCTACGCCTGCATGCATCTCGGGATGATTGGTGTAGGGATCCAAACGATAACCGAAGCGCGAAGTGAACCAACCCTTCGTGGGTTTGATCGACGGCGTGGACATCAACAAGCTCTGCCGTTCGCTTAAGGAATCCCAAAGTTGCAAAACACCTTGTTCACGCAATTGCGATTGGCGCAGCGCCCGGTCGATGCGAATCGAAAGTGAGGCAAAATCGCGAGCTGTGTCGTTGGTGGTCGAAACGCTCAATTCACCGGAATTTTCGTCGGCGAAGGGTTCGCCTTGAGGCTGGGGATCGCGGATCAAAAACTCGCTCGAGGGCATACGGGTGACGGCTGTTCCGCCCTCATCCGGGATGTTGCGGGCCGAAGGACTTAGGGCCAGTTTCAACACGCGCTCTTCATCTTCGACATTCGTGATCAGGTTCAGCTTTTTGGTGAAATTCTGGATGCGTTCAACACTGGACTCTAAGCTGGATAGCTTTTCTTCGGCTACCTGGAACTGCCTTTTAAGCTCTTGGTTTTCGGCTTTGAGATGACGATTTTCATTCGCTTTCAAAAGTAAGCCAACATAGTCCAGGGCCGCGGTTGCCGACAGAAGGATTAGGCAAAACCCTAAAAATCCCAGGGTCTTAACCCAACCACCGGTCAGGTTCAGTTTCACCGTCCGGCCGTGTCGGTTACTCGCGATAAGTAGGGTGTAGTTCTTGTTGTCCATAGTGTTGTGACCTTAGAAGTCGACATTAGGGTTCATTAGCTGAATGCGTCAACCGTCAATTATGGGCCGAATCACGATAACGGAAATATTGTCATCTCCGCCCGCGGCCTTGGCCTCTTTGATGCACTTGGCCACAGCTTCTTCCGGCGGGGTGACCTTCAGCAACTCATGCAGGCGATCGGGCTGGACCAGGCTGCTCAAGCCATCTGAGCAAAGAAGATACAGATCGCCGGGTCCAGGCTCTCTCTCAAGTACATCGACCATCACGTCCTTTTCGAAACCCACGCTGCGGGTGATGACGTTACGCCCGACCACGTGCGGTGCTTCTTCCTCGGTGATCACGCCGGCGCGGACCTGTTCGTTGATCAAAGAATGATCTTCGGTCAACTGCCATAGGTAGGGATTGCTCCAAAGATAGGCACGTGAATCGCCCACGTTACCGAAATAAAGACGCCCGCGATGCGCCCACATCAGGACCATGGTCGTGCCCATTCCCATCAACTCGGGATTTTCAAAAGTCGACTTGTGGTGAATGCGACTAGAGGCTTCGCGGTAGGCTTCACTTAAAACTCTGCGCGGAGACAGCTTCGGATCCGTGGATCGCTTAGCGATCACTTCTTGCACGCTTTCCACCGCCAATGCGGACGCCACTTCCCCGCCCTTGTGACCGCCCATGCCGTCGGCAACGATGTAGAGATTTAGGTCGTGGTCGACCAAGATCGCATCTTGATTGATGTCACGTTTAAGTCCGACGTCAGTTTGGGCCCATACTTCGAAGCGCATATCTCACAAGTCTACCTTAAGAATCCCCGAAATCCAGCCGATTAATAGCTCATGAAATGGCGCACCCCGATCGCAGCTTTTCTTCTGCTATCCCTTCTCACACACTTAGCTCTACTGCTCGTTTTCATGATCGTGCCGGCTATTCAACAGCCCGCAAAATCCGAAGCCGTCCAGGTGGAGTACCTGCCCGCCGACGAATTGACCCCGCCCACCGAGGCCCCGTCGGCCGAGAAAATGAAAATCGCCAAGAAGATGATGGACCAGATCGTCGAACAACAAAAACAGTTGAACGACGAAGTGCCGATCGACTCACGTTTCTTGAGCGCTTTTAATCAGAAAGTCGTCAAGCAAACGCGCGCCGATCGCAACGATAAATTCAACAACACGGCCCAAGGCGGACAACCTGACGAAGGGGTCAAAGAGGGCGAAAAAGAGTCGGAAGCTCGAGTCGATAAGCCTGAACGCAACAAGCGCATCAAAGAGGCCGGTGAACTGCCCGATTTAAAAGATCTGATGCCGAAATATTCTCTGACGCCGGGACCGAAGGCCCCGAAGATGGATGAAAATGGCAATCCTTCGGCCACCGACGATCATTTGAAAGATGTGCAGTCCGGTTTGCAGACCCTGCTCTCCACTCGTGAATTTGTTTACTACGCTTATTACGCCCGCATCAAAGATGCCTTAAGACAGCACTGGGAACCCAACGTGCGCGAAAAAGTAAAAATCATTTATCGACAAGGTCGCACGATCGCCAGCGCACAAGACCGGGTCACGCAGGTTATGGTCACTTTAAATAAACAAGGTGAGTTGATTAAAGTGGAAGTGCTCACGCAAAGCGGAGTGGAATCTTTGGACGGCGCTGCTGTCGAAGCTTTCCGCGAAGCCGCGCCTTTTCCGAACCCCCCTAAAGGAATGGTCGAGCCCGACGGAACCGTTAAGATCCGTTGGGATTTCGTCCTCGAAGCATGACGGTCGTTTTACTCTGCGGCTATCGCGACCGCGAAGTCACCGAAAAGGCCCTATTTTACGATCACATCGATTCGCAAATTCGCCAGCTGCGCTGGTTAGGGTTCAACGTGGTTTGCGTTGTGGCCGGAGCGCACGCCGATGATCAACTCCGTTACTGTCGCCGCATCGCCGATAGCGAATTGGTTTTCGACACCACCGATCATCCGAATTTGGCCTCGAACTTAAAGGCTGGCTTAGCGGGAACCGATGGCTCGGGATGCTTCGCGCTGCCCGTCGAAGTCCCTGCCCCTCCGCGCGAAGTCTTCGCGACCTTGCGCGAGGGCTGGCGCACCCGCGGTTTTCTTACAGAAACCAATATCTACCAACTCCTCACCGATGAAGGTGCACCGTCCCACTACGGCTTCCCTTTGCTGGTGACCCGCTCAGGCAATTCCACTATTAAACACCTGGACGGCTTTCGCTCGCTTCTCGACACGCGCCTGAAGTACTCAGGCCTTGCCTCAATGGAATTAGCACTCTAAATTCACATTCTGATTAAGCACATGAGGAGTCGTCCATGGCCGTTGATTATACCGTATTGAACAACATCGCCCGCCGCGCCCACTACCTGGCGAACAAGATGATTCACACCGCCAACAATCGCGGCAATGTCGAAAAGGGCGATCCCAAAATCGGCGGCCATTCGTCCGCAAGCTCTAGCGCATTGCATATTCTTGGCGCGTTACACTTGGTCATGCGAACCGGCTACGATTGGATTGCCAATAAGCCGCACGCTTCCCCAGCCGATCACTCCTACAACTATCTGATGAATTTGCTACTCGATGAAAACAATCAACCTCTTTCGTTGGAACAAAGCAATCTTGCGATGTCGTCACTTCGCGCCTTTGCACAAAATGATGAATGGGTCTTTCAAAGCTATCACTCGGCCTACGATCCCGACCGACATAACTTTTTCCCCTCCGGTACTGTCGGTATACCGCCGGTCAACGCGGGCTACTTAGCTTTGGCTTACAAATACGCCGAACGTCACGGCTTCGAAGTTCCCAAAGGAGCGCACTTCTGGTCGATCATGGGCGATTCAGAATTCCGGGAAGGCTCACTCGGCGAAGCCATGCCTGATTTCGCGGAGCGCGAGCTCGGCAACTTGACGTGGATTTTAGATTTCAATCGACAGTCCTTAGACGGTCACCGCATCACCAACAAAAAAGCCCTACATGGGACCGATGATTACCGCATTCAGCGCACGATGGAAGCCAACGGTTGGCAAGTCATTCACGCTCGCCACGGACAGCTGCGCGAAAAATTGATGAAAAAAGACGGCGGTGAACATTTCCGCGAAATATTTGAGGGCGCCTTGGCCGACTATGAATTGCAGGTCGGCTTGATGTTGAAAGATCCCAAAGAATTACGCACCTACTTGGTTGAAAAACACAAGAAGGCCGAAAAATTCATGAAGTCCTTGAACGACGCTGACCTTATGGCTGCTTACCGCGATTTCGGTGGACATGACTTTGTCACCTTGATCAATGCCTTCGAAGCTTCGAAGAAGGAAACTTCGCGCCCCACCATGGTGATTGCCCACACCATTAAGGGCTGGGGACTGGACATGGCCGCGAACCCGGGCAATCACTCGGCGATCCCTGATGCTCCGGAATTAGACGTCCTGGCCGAGCGCGGCGGTATGCCTAAGGGCGAAGCTTTCGCGCGCTTTGATCCGAAATCACCCGAAGGGAAGTTTTTGAAAGAGCGTGGTGAAAAATTACACGCGGACATCTTGGGTCAGCACAAGTTGAAGGCCAAGAATATCGCCAAATTTAAAAAGATGGGCGAAGAATTGGGCGAGATGCCTGAAACTTTGGACATCAATTTCAAAATGGCCAACTACCCGCACACCCAGTGGATGCTGGGCCAGTTGACGGCGAAGCTCACCCGAATCGCGAACACGTCTTTGAATCCGAAAGAACTTAAAGAGAAACAGAAAGCGCTTTCAGATACCGAAAAGACTTTTAAGCTGGCCGCCGAGATGATGATTTCTATGGCGCCTGACGTGGGCACCTCCACCAACTTGAATCCAGC
>JBEIHA010000249.1:0-4867 GCA_040381635.1 Pseudobdellovibrionaceae bacterium | reverse complement strand
TGCCCGGGCAGAGTGTGAGCTATTCGCCAACCTGCCCCGAGACCGCCACCGCTACTCCGCATCCCCATCATTCCCGATCGCTTCGACCGGGCAGCCTTCCATCGCTTCTCGGCAGCGGGCTTCGGCTTCTTCGGAATCGGGTTGGGCGACAATAAAGGCGTGGCCGTCTTCTTCGTGCATAGTGAAATGATCAGGCGCGCACAAAACACAGGCGTCGCAGGCTATGCATTCACGGTCGACGTAGTAGCGTCCCGGTTTGTTGTCGTCGTATTTTTTTGTCTTGTCGGCCATTCATCCAGGAATTTAAATCACTTACCCTGTCGTGTCATCTTGTCTTTTGCCCCTAAAAACGCTACGACCGATTCATGACCTTTGAAGAAGAAGTCCGCCGGCGTCGCACGTTCGCCATCATTTCTCACCCCGATGCGGGAAAGACCACCATCACCGAGAAAATCCTCTGGCTCGGGGGCGTGATCCGCGAAGCCGGAGAAGTCCATGGAAAGGCCGGCAAGAAGAAGGCGACCTCGGACTGGATGACGCTCGAACAACAGCGCGGCGTATCGATCACGTCGTCGGTCATGCAGTTTGATTTCAAAGGCCTTAGGGTCAATTTGCTGGATACACCGGGCCACAAAGACTTTGGCGAAGACACCTACCGCACTCTGATCGCCGCCGACAGCGCCGCCATGCTGATCGACGTCGCGAAAGGTGTCGAAGCCCAGACGCGCAAGCTCTACGAAGTCTGCCGCTTAAGAAACGTGCCGATCTTTACTTTCGTCAACAAAATGGACCGCGAGGGCAAAGACCCGTTTGAGCTGATCGACGACGTCGAAAACACACTGGGCATCAAATGCTATCCCGTCACCTGGCCGATCGGCGTAGGGGATCGCTTCAAAGGCCTCTACCATCGCCTGCGCAAACAACTTCTTCTTTTTGAGAAAGGCCGCGTCGAGCCCGAAATCGTCCCCACTACCGGTTGGGACGATCCAAAAATTTTGGAACGAGTGGGCCAAGAATTTTTCGCTAAGCTGCAAGAAGAGATGGAGCTTCTGGAAGTCGCCATCGGCGATTTCGTGCAAGAAGAATTTATGGCTGGACAGGTTTCGCCGATGACGTTCGGGTCGGCGAAGCAAAATTGGGGTGTTGATCTTTTTCTTGAACTCTTTGCCGATTACTCGCCCGAACCGAGTGCCCATCATTCAACGGCGGGCAATGTAGAACCACTGGATAAGAATTTTTCGGGTTTCGTTTTTAAAATTCAAGCCAACATGGACAAAAAGCATCGTGACCGCGTGGCTTTCTTAAGAATTTGCTCCGGCGAATTTGAACGCGGCATGAAGGTCTATCACCCACGCCTCCAGCGCGAACTTCGTCTGGCTTACGCCAATCAATTTATGGCGCGCGAGCGTGAGACCGTGGACAATGCTTACCCCGGCGATATCGTCGGCTTAATCGACACCGGTTACTTTAAAATCGGTGATTCCATCACCTCTGGTAAAGATCTGCAGTTTGATCCGATCCCACGCTTCTCGCCAGAAATTTTCGGCCGTCTTTCGATCAAGGATCCTTTGAAGCGCAAGACTTTGCAAAAAGGCGTTCAGCAGCTGGCGGAGGAAGGGATGATCCAACTTCTTTACGACCCGGCCTACGGCAAACAAGATCCTGTTGTTGGCGTGGTGGGCGAACTTCAATTTGACGTGTTGCTCTTTAGACTCAACGAGGAATACCAATTGGATGTCCGATTGGATCGCTTGCCATTCACAGCGGCCCGTTGGCCCGTCGGAAAAGACGGCAAAGCGCCCAAAGAGGCCATAAAAGGCGGCGCCAAGGTCTACATGGACGAATTTGATCAGCCCGTCGTTTTGTTGGAAAAAGAGTGGGATCTGAATTGGCTGAAAAAAGAGAACACCGAAATCGATTTCCGCATCACCGGGAACTGACGCGCAGGCGCCAGTGCGCCTGCGTTAAGAACAGACTGGCTTGATTAAAAGCCAATGAACTTGTTAGCGTTTTTATATGGCCCCGATGATTCCCTTAAATTCTTCTGTTTTGATCATAGGCGTGGCTGGCGGCAGCGGTTCGGGTAAGACCACGTTTTCGCGCATGCTCCAGGCCAATTTGGGCGAGCATTTCTGCGGGCTTTTGCACCAGGACACCTACTATCGCGACATGCACGAATACTTCGATCGCGACGGTGGCCGTGTGAACTTCGATCATCCCGACTCGATTGAATTTGAGTTATTGGTGCGTCACTTAAAGGCGCTTAAGGCCGGCGAAGACGTTCACGTGCCGATTTACGATTTCACCACCCATCGCCGCTTGTTCGAGACCACTTTGTTTCCCTTGCGCCCAGTGATTATCTTGGATGGTATTTTACTGCTGACTCAAAGTGAACTAAGGCCGCTTCTGGACTTTGCTTTCTTTATCGAAACCCAAGAAGACCTACGCTTTCAGCGTCGCCTGCAGCGCGATGTGCGCGAACGCGGCCGAACGCCCGACGGTGTTCGCGAACAATTCTTCAATCACGTCAAACCCATGCACGACCTTTTTGTCGACCCGTCCAAAAAATTCGCCGACAAAGTGATCTCCGGCGAAAAAAGCTTCGGACCTGTCATTGAAGAAATCGTCTTCGGACTCAAAGAATCCCGGCCACCGGAGCTGGAAATCAGCAGGTAAGGGTTTTAGGCCAATTTTTTTAATGCAACAAAATTGCATTTGCAATGGAGATCATATACTTCTTCGTGCAGGAGTATTTTTATGAGCTCGCCCAAATTGCGAACCGAGAACGTCCGAATCGACCTGGTTTTAGAAAAACATGGGCTAAAGAAAACAGCGCTTCGTCGAAGCATTTTGTCGGCGTTTTCAGGTGCGAGGGGTCCGTTAAGTCAGGCGGGACTTATTGAAGCCTTGGCGCAAAATGATCAGGTGGTTGACCGTGTCTCGGTCTATCGGAACTTGATTCATTTGAAAGAGGCCGGTGTACTTCACGAAGTGGACTCGAATAATTATGTGTTCTGTTCCCACGAGTGTGAGAGTCATGCCCATTTGCTGCTATTCTGTCAGAAATGTAATAAGCACCAAGAGATCAAGGACCACGGTCGAATCACTCAATTCATGTCTGCGGTTGGCGGGTTGAGGTTTTTTGGTCAAGAACAGCCCATTTTCTTACGCGGGGTGTGTTCGGGCTGTACCTCTTCGGCGCGTTGATTTTGGGTTTGGCGCTCTTGCCAAGGCTCAGTCTCCAATTCTGGATCCTGAGCCTGGTTTTTAGCTAGCGGTGTTTATGTTTATGGCCATGCTGATGACCATCATCTTCTACAAAATCTTCGAAACGTTCAAACTTCTCAACGACGATGGCCAGGTCTGAGCCATCAACCCCAGTTAGATCATTGCAAAGTAGTGAATCTGTGTGATGGCCATGCGCAATTTCGAGCGAAAGTCCTTGAGCTGTTCTCAGGGTGGCAGAGTTCAAAAAAAGTGCCCGTAGGCTATGATCAGCTTTCTTGGCGGTGTAGGTGTAGCCAAGTCTTTTAGCATCGTAGTTGGCGATTGCTGGACCGTAACCTACGATCTTAACCTTGTCGTGTGAGTCAGCGACCAGGGATCGAATTTTCACTCGATCTTTGCGTGCCGCAAAAGTGGCTTCCACCAAACATTCCGCGGTATCGCCAGCAATACCTACGGGTTGCAGACCCTTGAAATAGGCGGGTGGCAATTTTTGGGCATGGGCAACATTGAAGCCAACAAGAGCCATCAAGATAACTGCAGGTCCAATCATAACAATTCCCCTTTGTCTTTCGGTCGATTGCGCAGGTGAATAAATCATGTTTCATCTAAATGCAACGTCATTGCATTTAGATTCGGCGTGACAAACTACCTCAAAACATCAAACGCGGATTTGACGGTCTCGCAAGCAGTGGTGCCTTGAATCCGTTTTTCGACTTGGCCCGACTTATTCACTAGGAATAGGCTTGGTGTGGTTTGAGTGTTTATGGCTTTTTTCAGCTGCGGAGAAGCCAGGACCCGTTCGCCTTCAAATTTTGAGGGGAGTAGCTCTTTTTTCAGCTGCTCCTGGTTTCCACCAATCCCAAGCGCAATTTTGAATATGTCGGAAGGTAAACACTCAAGATCATTCAACTGCCTTTTGCAACTAGCACAATTGGGTTGAAAGAGAATCCAAAGAGAAAGCTTCCCGGTCATCGTTTCGGTCTTGAGGGACGAAAATGAGCTAAGATTTTCTAGGGTTAAGTCGTAAAAATTCGTGGAATCGCCCGCCGAAGAGGTCACCGGTCCCAACGCAAGAAGTCCCCAGATGGCGAAGAGAGTTGACAACATAGAGGGAAATAATAGTACAAATGCAACGTTGTTGCAACGGATAGTGATCACAATGCTCAAAAGGAAATTCCGTATGAAAAACTCAGCATTCGTTATGACTTTATTGTTTCTATTCGGCTGGTCGACGGGAAGCTACGCAGAACTGACCCCCGGCGGAAGATACTTCACCGGCAAAGTAAGAGTGGGCCTATCACAGTCAACGACTTGCTACGTGGAAGTTTTGTTCGCTCCAGATTTGGCCCGAATCATAACTCGGTCGATCAGCACCCTTCAGCATCTTTCACCGGCGGGTGAGCTGACTTGGGTGGGCTTAGGTCCCTACACGGCGAACTTCCTAGCCGCTCGCTCACTATACCGTTACCAAGACGCAACTCCGGGCGCCCCGGTTAAGGACTTAGTGGTCAACACGAGTGGACCGGCGGCTCCCAGTAAATACGCTGTTCTTTTTTGGCATGCTTCCGCCGGACATCATGATCCCATGGTTTGCGACGGTTTGACGGAGGCGACAGGTCCTGCCGATCTGCAGGCTGTG
>JBEIHA010000248.1:0-4946 GCA_040381635.1 Pseudobdellovibrionaceae bacterium | reverse complement strand
GAGAACTGGGCGTGACCTCGGTGGCCGTTTATTCGGACGCCGATCGCAATGGTTTGCACGTTCTTCTGGCGGACGAAGCCTATCACATCGGTCCCCCGCCCTCGGCCCAGTCCTATCTGAACATTGATAAGATTTTGGAAGTCGCGAAAAAATCCGGCGCCGACGCCATTCACCCCGGCTACGGTTTCTTAAGCGAATCCCCTGAATTCGCGAAGCGTATCAAAGAAGCTGGTCTGACTTTTATCGGCCCGACCGTTGAAAACATTTTGGCGATGGGCGATAAGCTGGCCTCGCGTGAACTGATGATGAAGGCGGGCGTGCCTTGCGTGCCCGGTAGTGCCGGCGCAATCAAAGACGACGCGGATGCCGCGCGTGAAGCTGAACGCATCGGTTATCCCGTAATTTTAAAAGCTTCAGCCGGTGGCGGCGGCAAAGGGATTCGCGTCGTTCATGAACCTAAAGAATTGGCCGGGGCTTTTCGCGCCTGCCAATCCGAAGGTAAAAACTATTTCAAAGACGACCGCGTTTTTATGGAACGCTTCGTGCAAAATCCCAAGCACATCGAAGTTCAGGTCTTTGGCGACACTCACGGCAACGTGGTTCACTTGTACGAACGCGAATGTTCGATGCAAAGGCGGAATCAGAAAATCATCGAAGAATGCCCATCGATCTCGGTCCCCGATGATGTTCGCGAAAAATTGGGCCAGGTGGCCGTGGCCGCCGCGAAGTCCATCCAATATGTGGGTGCCGGTACCATCGAGTTTATTTTCGATAACAAAACCAAAGAGTTCTTCTTCATGGAGATGAACACCCGCCTTCAGGTGGAGCATCCCGTAACCGAACTCGTGGTCGGCTATGACCTCGTCAAAGAACAGATCAGCGTCGCCCTGGGCAACCCGCTGACCTTCACGCAAAAAGACGTGAAGCAAAAAGGTCACGCGATCGAGATGCGCATTTGCGCCGAAGATCCGGTCAACTTCACGCCTGCCCCTGGTAAAATTCGCAAGTACCGCATGCCCGCGGGTCCATTTGTGCGCCTAGATAACTGCGCTTATCCTGGCTACGAAGTTCCGATCCACTACGATCCGATGATCGCCAAGCTGATCGTCTGGGGTGCGACCAGAAAAGAATGTGTGGAGCGCGCACAGCGGGCCCTCGCCGAATACATGCTCACAGGAATTAAATCGAATATCGTTTTGCACAAAAATATTCTACAGCATCCGAAATTTTTGGATGGCTCTTACACGACGCAGTTTATCGACCAAGAGATCGCAGGCAAGAAACACAAGGAATTGTTTATGTTTGTGGACGACGAAGTCTTTTTGATTTCGGCCGCGATTGAAGCCTACATCCAAAGCAAATCGCGGGACGTGGGTGATTATAACTTGGCCAGCCAGTGGAAGAAATCCGGCCGTCTTAGCGCATTGAGGAAGACATAATATGTATTTCGAAGCCGAAAGCGAAGGAATGAAATACCAGGTCTCGGTCACCGAGGGGAAATCCCATTGGCGCGTCGGTATGCGCGAAGACGACGCGGACTGGATCTATTACGATATCCGCAAAGAAGACTACCGCTTCCTCGATGATACGGTCAGCTTCCTATTTAAGGACACCTCGTATCTGGTCGACGTGATCAACAAGGGCACCGACTACACCGTTTACACCCGTGGCGCTTACAAAACTTTTAAAGTTTACAACGAAGAAGCGCTGCTGCACGAATCGCTTAAAGGCGGCGGCGGGATGGGCGCAGGATCAAATCTGTCCAGCGGTATGCCGGGAAAGATCGTTAAGATCTTCGTTAAGCCCGGCGACGAAATCAAAGAGGGCGATCCCATCCTGATCATGGAAGCAATGAAAATGGAAAACGAGATGCGGGCAGGATCTAATGTGAGAATCAAAGAGGTTCTGGTGAAAGAGGGCGAAAACGTCGAAAGCGGGGCTGAACTGGTGACATTCGAGAAAGAAAAAGCCAAAGACTAGAAAATGAGCCAAGAGCGCAAACCGCAATTCAAAACCTCAAGCAGCATCGAGATCAAACGCATCTACGGCAACCCGCCGGCCGGCGAATACCCGTTCACCCGCGGCGTACAAGAGACCATGTACCGCGGTCGTTTGTGGACCATGCGCCAGTACGCCGGATTCGGTTCGGCAAAAGAATCCAACGAACGCTACAAGATGCTATTGCAAAAAGGCGGTTCGGGATTAAGCGTGGCCTTCGATCTGCCCACGCAGATGGGCTATGACTCGGACGACGTCATGTCGACCGGCGAAGTCGGCAAAGTGGGCGTGGCGATTTCTTCCATCGAAGATATGGAAACCTTGATGGCCGATCTTCCGCTGGATCAGGTTTCGACATCCATGACCATTAATTCGACCGCGGGTATATTGTTGGCATTCTATATCGCCGTGGCCAAGAAGCGCGGCATTGCTTTGGATAAACTTAAAGGCACGATCCAGAACGATCTTTTAAAAGAGTACATCGCGCGCGGCACTTATATTTATCCGCCCAAGCCCTCTCTCCGAGTGATCACTGATATTTTTAAATTCTGCACGGATGAAGTCCCAGGCTGGAACACGATATCGATTTCCGGTTACCATATTCGCGAGGCGGGAAGCACCGCGGTCCAAGAGGTGGCTTTTACTTTGGCCAATGGAATCACCTACGTGCAAGCGGCAGTGGACCGCGGCCTAAACGTGGACGAATTCGGCAAGCGGCTCAGCTTCTTCTTTAACGTTCACAATAATTTTTTCGAAGAGATCGCCAAGTTTCGAGCGGCCCGCCGAATGTGGGCCAAAATTATGAAAGAACGTTTCAACGCCAAAGATGCCAACGCTATGAAACTGCGCTTTCATTCACAGGTGGCGGGATCGACTCTCACCGCGCAACAGCCAGAAAACAATATTGTGCGCGTAGCTCTTCAGGCCCTGGCCTCGGTCTGCGGAGGCACTCAAAGCTTGCACACGAATTCGATGGACGAAGCGCTAGGTTTGCCCACCGAGAAGGCGGCGACCATTGCCCTGCGCACCCAGCAGATCATCGGCTTTGAGACCGGCGTGGCCGACGTGGTTGATCCCATGGGCGGGAGCCATTTTGTCGAAAGCTTGACCGATGACATCGAAAAGCGCGCCCTCGAATATATCGAACGAATCGAAGGCCTGGGTGGCGTGGTCGCTTGCATCGAATCGGGCTGGATTCAAAATGAAATTCAAAACGCGTCTTATCAGTTTCTAAAGGATATGGAAGCAAAGCGCGAAATCGTGGTGGGCGTAAATGAATTCGTTCAAGACGAACCCTATCCCTCCGATATCTTGAAAGTCAGCGAACAAGTTTCGCGTGATCAAATCACTCGTTTGAAAGCTTTCAAAGCTAAACGAGATCCCGAGCTCATCGAAAGGCAGTTGGCGAAATTAAAGACCGCGGCTCTAGGCAGCGACAATCTGATGCCGGTTTTCATCGAATGCGTTGAAAATCACGTCACCCTAGGTGAAATCGCGCACGAGTTACGCAAAGTCTTTGGACTGTTCAAAGAATCCATCACGCTTTAGGGTTTTTTAGTGGGCGGCGGTGCCTTTACGGCGGGTGTGGGCTCGGCGACCCCGTGGGACGTGGTGGGGTTCGCCACTCTTGGCGGGGCCAAAATCGGCAAGCACTTTTCTTTTTCCGATTTTTCCGCCGCCACGATACGCGCGGCTTGCTTCGCCGTCTCAACGCAAAGTTTTTTATCGTTGTCGTCGCGGAAGATCACGCAGGTCCCTTGAGTTCCGCCACCGCCCATGGCGACTTTGGCTTCGACACACTCTTTGCTTAAGCCTTCGCACAAATTACGATGAGTCTCGCGTTTGACCAGGGCGGCTTCGCAAAAGCGGGCCGTTGATCTTTCCATATCGTAGCGAATCGCGTTGTCTGAATGGCTGTTCTCCAAACAGGATTCTTTGAAGAGTCTTTCAATTCGGTCGCATTCGTTGACAGCGAATTCCAAGCAACGCTCATAGGCCACGGTCCTTTGGACGGGCAATACCTTGGCCGCTAACTCGCGGCAACCCCGCTTCTTTTCTTCTTCAGGCAAAGCGATAGCGAGGTTCGGCAAAATTAAAACGGTAAGCGCGAGAGCTAGAAAATTCATCACCGTCATACCACCGGCGTTGGTCGCTTCACTAAAAAGTGAATCGCCCAAATCGAGGATTCGTAAAGGATCAACAGAGGTATCCACATCAAAATCATGCTCATTGCATCGGGGGGCGACATGACGGCCGCCACCACCGCCAAACCGACCGCGGCCAGTCGGCGATTCTTCTTTAGGAAAGCCGCATCGAACATACCCATCATGGCCAAAATCATCAGAACCAGAGGCAATTCGAAAGCCACGCCGAACATCACTGTCATCAGGACGAAGAATCCTAGATAGGCATCGATCGTGATCATCGGCTTATCGGTGGTTCCGCCGATAGCGAAAAGATATTCAAAGGCCGCAGGGAAAACCAAATAATAAACAAAGACCACGCCCAGAAGAAAAAGCCCGGTGCCGGTAATAATAAAACCCGCCGCATATTTTCTTTCGTTTTTATACAGCCCTGGCGAAATGAATTTCCAAACATGATAAAGCCAATAGGGACAGGTTAAAATTAAACCAGCCAGCGCCCCGACTTTCACATGAGCCATGAATTTATCCATTACACCGGTGAACACCAGGCCACCATGGTCACCCAGATAAGGTAAAATGGGTTTGCGAATAACCGTCAAGATCTGCTCAGAAAAATAAAGACCGACGACAACGCCGACGACGATTCCCTGTAACGCCTTCACCACTCGGTAGCGAAGATCGGTCAGGTGTTCGACTAGGGTCATATTTGCATCGTCTAGACTCATGATTTTTTCTCCGCGTCGTCTTCGGAAACGGGATGCGCACCGACCGGCAGTTCGGGTGCGGGTTCAGCAATCACTTCGT
>JBEIHA010000247.1:0-4955 GCA_040381635.1 Pseudobdellovibrionaceae bacterium | reverse complement strand
CTTTGCCCGAAGTGACGCTGACAGATTTGGTGCGCCAAAGTCTGCGCATGCGACCCCAGCGTCTGGTCATGGGCGAGGTGCGTGGCGCCGAAGCCAAAGATTTGCTGCTGGCCTTGGCCACGGGTCATAGCGGATCGCTCGGCACGGTGCACGCGGCGGACCCACGTCAGGCTTTGCTGCGTTTGGAAATGTTGGTGCAATTGGGTGCACCTCAATGGAACGTGCAAGCCATCCGTCAACTGATTCAGTTGAGCGTGGATTACCTGGTGGTTTGCGGAAATGCGGACGGTGTGCGACGCCTTGATGGTATTTATAAAGTGGCGGCGCTGGAATCATTTGGGTTTTTGCTTGAGCCAATGTAATCACCCGCGCTGGCGCGGGTGATTCTCCTGCAACAGGCGCGACCATGAAACTGGAAGCCACAACTCGAACTCTGTTTAAACAGAGTCTTTCGAAAAAAGTTCAGCAAAAAAAAACGGCCGTCGATTTGCGACGGCCGGATCGATCTCAAGAATATTCATCAAGCCTGTCGGCTTGAAGATTAAGCCCGGACATCCACCAGCGAGCCGCGCGGAGTGTACTCCTTCACCGGAACTTCGACAGAAGATCCCTCAAGTTCTCCAAGGGCTAACTCGTCCGTCGAAAGCACTTCGCGTGCCGCGATCGGCATAGGAAGCATATCTTCGATGGGAATTTCGCCGGGGCGAGCTTTGCTCATAAAGAAATCATCGGCCATTTGCGAAATCACTCGCCCTTGGCTGATGGCCTTCTTGGCCTCGGTCATTCCGTTGTGCAACGCCACTGCGCGCGAGGCGGTTGACGACGTCTTGGCCACCGCGGGCGTGGATTCGCCTGCGGGACGACCAAAGGTCGGCATACCTGTTCGTGCGGGAGCGGCATTTTTATTGTCCGTCGTGGTAACGCGGGAGTTACCTCGGACGATGCCACTAATTTTTTCCATATTCACCTCCATGTGAATCCTAGTGGGAAAAGTCATTTCTCCCAGGACGGGATCGATCCCCTCCACTAAGCCTTTCGGTCGGTAGCGATAGGAATTCCACGGTGCGAACGTCTAATTATGAGGCAGGTATTTGGTCGGGTTGGGTCAACCCGCGGCCTGGGCGGGTAACTAAGTTTTCTTTTCTAAACTTGCGGCCAGACGAATGCCCAGTTCGATCAACTGCTCGCGCGACACTTCGCTCGGCGCTTCGGCCATAAGGTCCGTCGCCTTCGACGTCTTAGGGAACGCCATCACGTCGCGAATCGCGTCGGTCCCGCACAAAAGCATAGCCAATCGATCCACGCCCCAGGCGATTCCGCCGTGCGGAGGAGTTCCGTAAGACAAGGCTTCAATAAAGAATCCGAACTTCAATTTGACCTCGGCTTCGCTCATACCTAGCGCTTCAAACATGGCAGCTTGGACCTCTTGTTTATAGATCCGCATCGAGCCGCCGCCGATCTCGTAGCCGTTGCAGACTAAATCGTAGGCCTTCGCCAGCAAGGTCGGGTATTGCTTCTCGTCGCGGTCGAGCATGATTTGCAGCTGATGATCTTGCGGCGCCGTGAACGGATGATGGCGCGCGGCCCAGCGTTTGTTGTCCGCATCGTATTCGAGGAGCGGAAAATCGATGACCCACAAAAACTTAAAGGCTTTTTCGTCGACCAACTTTAGCTCGCGACCCAGTTCGTTGCGCAACGTGGAAAGTGCCGCACAGCAAGGATCGAAGTCGTCGGCAACGATAAACATCGCCCCGCCCTTCACTCCGCCACCCTCTTGCCAAATCTTAGCGAGCGCTTCGGGTGAGAAGAACTTAGAAACGCTAGATGTGATCGCGCCGTTTTCGTCCTTCAACCAAACTAAACCTTTCGCACCCATTTGCTTCGCGGTGTCGGTCAACTTATCGATGCGCGAGCGCGTGAACAGCGCCACATTCGGAACCGCCAAGGCTTTGATCGCCCCGCCGCGAGCTTGGACATCATCGAAGACCTTGAAGCCCTGCCCGCTCGCCGATTTTGAAACGTCACGCAATTCCAAAGGATTGCGTAAGTCCGGTTTATCGGAGCCGAAGCGATTCATGACATCGAAAAAAGTCATGCGTGGAATTTCCGTGACCGTAATTCCTAAGGTTTCTTTCCAAATGCTTTTCAGCAGGCCTTCGTTGATCGCCATGATGTCATCTTGGTCGACGAACGAAAGCTCCATATCGATTTGCGAAAATTCCGGCTGACGGTCAGCGCGCAAATCTTCGTCGCGAAAACATCGGGCAATTTGATAATAGCGGTCGAGACCACCAATCATACACAGCTGTTTCAATGTCTGCGGACTCTGCGGGAGGGCATAGAACGTCCCCTGGTTCACGCGGCTCGGAACCAAATAATCGCGCGCCCCTTCAGGCGTGGACTTGTAAAGGATCGGCGTTTCAATTTCTAGAAAACCTTCGTTCGCTAAATAATTTCGCACCACCTGCACCGCCTTATGGCGCATCACCAAGTGGCTTTGCAAACGCGGGCTGCGCAGATCTAAATAGCGATATTTCAAGCGCAGGGTTTCGGAAACTTTCGGATCGTCCGTTTGGAAGGGAGGTGTGTTGGCCTCGCTCAAAATCTCGCAAGCCGTGGCTTCGACCTCGACTTCGCCGGTGGCGATTTTTGAGTTCACCATTCCCGCGGGACGGGCACGCACCACACCCTGCACGGCGACAACGTATTCGCCGCGGAAATCGGGGGCGGATTTGGTGGCTTCTAAAGCCGGGTTTAAAACAATCTGCACAAATCCATCACGATCCCGTAAATCGATAAAAATAAGCCCGCCATGATCGCGACGTGAATTGACCCAGCCCATCAGGACGACGTTTTGTCCCACGTGTTCCTTGCGTAAACTACCGCAGCGGTGGGTTCTTTTTAGCGTTTTCAAGAAGGCCATTTCTTATCCTTTGGTTCGCGAACTTAGAGTCTTGCATGGTCGCGCCAAAGGTTCAACTCACCTGGACAGTCCGCCATGAATGCATTATCTTTGGAAGCCTATGCCATCACTTAAAATTGACAAACAAAGCAAGCTTAGCCCCGACGACAGTTTCAAACGCATTTCCGATCTTTTGTCCAACGACAAAGATCTTAAAAAGTTAGATGCCAAGTATAAGGCCGACTTCGATGCGCAGACCCGTTCTGGCACCGCCGAGGGCTCGATGTTCAAGGCCAAACTCAGCGTGACCGAAGGCGCTAGCGGCTCCAGCATCCAATTGACGGTAGATTTGCCGTTCCACCTTGCCTTGGTTAAGGGCATGGTCGAAAAAACGCTCCAGAAAAAACTGGATGAGGCCCTGGCCTGAAGAGCACCGTGAAAAGAACGGTCAAAGGCAAAGTAAAGACTTCCGCTACGACTCCGGGCAAGGCTCCGTCTAAGGGCAAAGTTGCCGCGTCCAAGAAAACTTCGCCTAAGAAAACACCGGCCAAAAAATCACCAAGCGATGAACTCAAAGGTTTCAAAACAGTACAGGGCGAAGTTGTTAAGCACGCAGGCCTTGCATCCGTCGAAGATCCCCTAGAAACCGCCGCCGCTTCCGAAATCGAACTCGAGGTCCCCGAAGTTCTCGACGACGACGTTGTGGATGATCTCGATATCCCGCAACCCGGCCCGATTCTGGCAGACGAAAAAGGCCTGACCGCCGCCGATCCCGTCACTCGCTACATGGCCGAAATCGGTCGTTATCCTTTACTCACCAAAGAACAGGAGCGCGAAATAGCAATCCGCTACCGTGAAACCGGCGACACAAAAGCGGCCGAGGCTCTGGTCACCAGCAATTTGCGCTTCGTTGTAAAAGTGGCGGCCGAGTACACGAAATTCGGCGCGCGCCTGATCGACCTGGTGCAAGAGGGTAACGTGGGTCTGATGCACGCCGTGAAAGAGTTCAATCCCTACAAAGGCAATCGGCTCATCACCTATGCCGTTTGGTGGATCCGCGGTTATATCCAAGAATATCTCATGCGCCAGTATTCAATGGTCCGCATCGGCACCACGGCTAATCAACGAAAACTGTTTTATCAATTGCAGCGCGAACGCGACAAATTGGAGCGCGAAGGTTTACGAGCCGGGATCGCTCAACTGAGCGGCCGGCTGGGAATCAGTCCGGAAGAAATCAGCGAAATGCAATCACGCCTCTCGGGCCGCGATGTCAGCTTAGATGCGCCCGTGGGGGACGAAGGTTCTTCGAGTCTTCTGGACTATCAAAGCGAGGCCGATCCAGATCGTCTCGACGACAACTTGGGCCGCCGCGAAGAACTGGCCATTCTAGCTGAGAAAATCGGTGAATTACGCCCGACGCTTTCAGAAAAAGAATTGTTCTTGCTCGACGCGCGCGTTTTGAACGAAGAACCAATGACGTTACAAGAAATCGGCGACAAGTACGGCACCACGCGCGAGGCGGTCCGTCAGATGGAAGCGCGCTTGATGGAGAAAATTAAAAAGTTGGTAGTCGCGGCCGCCGACTAAATGATTCGCCCAAAGCTTTCCCTAATTCTTATTGTGATCGCCGGCGAGGCGATTTTCATGGCTCCCTTCTTGATACCTCGTTTGTATCGGCCCCTTATGCTGGAGGCCTGGGGAATCAACAACACTACCCTAGGAACCGCGTTCGCAGCTTATGGAATCGTGGCCATAATTTCTTACCTGATCGGTGGGCCCTTCGCGGACAAATATCATCCTCGCACGTTGATCGCGAGCTCTTAAGCGTTGACCGCCCTAGCCAGCCTTTATCTTGCCCTCTTCCCCTCGGAATTTAGCCTCATCGCGACTTATGGATTTTTTGGCGCCAGTACAACTCTATTGATGTGGGGTGCGCTCATTAAGTCCGTGCACGTGGCCGGAACCGAGGAAAGCAGCTTTCAGCTTTATCGTGAGACTTAAGCCGATCCGACCATACGGTGACGCGCTTGATTGAGAAAATCAAACGCTCAGT
>JBEIHA010000246.1:0-4969 GCA_040381635.1 Pseudobdellovibrionaceae bacterium | reverse complement strand
TTCGAATCCTTCCGGGCGCGCCAACTTGAATTCGGTGCGAACTGCTGACAGGGCAGTTCGAGTCTTTTTCTTCGCCTTTCACTCCGTCGCCTTCTATAAGGCCCAGTACGGGCTCCGGATTTCCGCCTGTGCGGAAAATGGTAGGGCGTCAAATGCGCCCTCACAAAAAACTTTGATAAACGGCAGGACAGTTGAGAGGTCGATCTCGTGATCGGTCTGCTCGCAGTCTCATTTAAGATCGTCAATCGCCAACTCAACCTCATTCAATAGCTTTTTCACGGATTTTGCCTTTTCGGACAAAGCCAATCTTAGGTCGCGATCTGTTTCTTCTGAAATGGCTTCGCGCTAACTCGGCAACTAAGTCTTTATCTGTTGAAAGGTGGTGCCTCCGAACAGTCCTTGTTGAAGTGACCTGCTAGAAAGCAAAAACTACAAAGCTCGCAGACGGCTATTGACGCTTCGCGCTAGGGCTGCTAGGTCCTGGTTATGATAAAGCAAATATTGTTTATTGTCTCTTTGGCAGCAAGCCCCTCAATTTTCGCCGACCAATTGCTGGTTTTAAGCGGAGGCGGATCACCCCTCGGAAATCACTACTCGCAATACTTGCAAACCAAGACGATCTTTGACGACATGAATGCGCGTTTCCCGGCGATGAATCCGTCGGTACTTTTCGGCGCGGGTAACCGAGCGGGCGAAGCACCGGTACTGGCCGATGTGCACCGCTTAGTGAAGCAAGGCGAGCTGTCCTTCCGCCAGATGGTGGTCGGCGCGATCGACGGCAATTCGGCGGCAACCTTAAAGAACGTGGGCGCCTATTTCGAGCAACCTCGTCTGAAAAAAATGGCAAAAGAAGAGACCCTGTTTCTTCTGGTCAGCGATCACGGCATGCCCTTTATTTTGCCGAACGGAAGTATGTCGCGAACTTTCGATAATAATTGCATAGATCTCTGGAATTTCCGGGCCGATCTTGCTAGCGGCAAGGTGGGCGACGGGCCCACGTCCCAACGTTGCCTTTCGAAAGACCGTCTGCGTGATTTGTTAAACACGCAAGTTTCCGCAGGCCGCGTGGTCTTTGCCATGAGCCAATGTTTTTCGGGCGGCTTTCACATGATGTCGGTGACCTCGAAAAACAATTACCCCACGGCCAACCCTCGAATATGCGGTTTTACCGCGGCCCCCGAAGACACGACCGCCTCGGGTTGCACCCCCGACGTGGACGGTCCCGGATATCAGGGTTACGAGCGATCCTTTACCGAACAATTGACCGGCATTGATGTCGTGAGCGGCCGGCGCCTGCGTCCCGCGCGCTCGTCACTGCAAGAAGCACACGCTGAAGCCACGATCGAAGATTTGACCAAGGACATTCCCCTCGCGACTTCGGATTTTTATTTATGGAAGTGGGCTTTGGCGATGGAGAAAAAGAATTTCGTACCCCGTACGAGGCACCTTACCGCCGCCCAGGCGCGCGCGCTAATCACGGGTTCGGTCATCGGGGCCAGCGCCTCCATGCTCGATTCCTACAAAAAGAAGAATGAATTTTTCGGCCGCGTACAGAAAGCTTTGGATCTTTATCCGGAATACCGCCGGATCCATGCCGCAACTCTGCCCGCGCATGTGAAACTGGAAGCGCAACTAGCCGAGAGTTTCGCTGATCTGGAACAAGCCATGGAAAGCTACGCGCCAACGTTAAGCCAAAATCGGACACTTCTTTTTAATGAGTTCCGCAAAGCCGTGCGTCTTGGCCAAGCCGGCCTCACTCCGAACGAAGCCGCCATCGAAGCGCAATTGTATTCCAATCCCGGCGCCGACACGATGGTCTTGCTTTCGATGTCCGTGCTTGCGGTCACCAATCCCGAAGCCGCGAAGTCGCTTAGCGAGTATCAAGGCAAACGCGAGAACTATGCTTACGAATACGCCAAGCGAAGCTCCCGCAAAGACCTAAACGAACTCGCCCAGGCCGTTAAGGACCTCCAGCAATCAAGCACTGATCTCGAAAACCAATACGTGAACTTAGTGAAGCGTCACGGTCACGTGCGAAGACTTCTGATTTACCGCCAAGTTCTGGGCGCGCTAAATGCGCTTGAGCGGATGAAAGATACGCAGGCGTTGAGTGAGCTTGAGGGCTTATTGGCTTGCGAGAATGCTGAGCTCAAGTAAATTTTAGGTCGCCGGCGTGGCCCAAATATCTGGCTACTCAAAGCTTTTCAGTATTCCCTTTTGTTGAGACAATGATCCGGGAGTATAATGACAAAAAGTCCAGATATCGGAAAGCTGGCACCCTTAGGTGTCTTCATACCGTTAATGATCGCCTATCATTTGACGTTCGGCTCTTATTTTCCCTTACCCAACGGTCTGATGGGACATGATTATGTCCTGACACTGACCCAATTCGTCGATGGCTTTTTGTGGTATCAAAACAATGGCTTCCTCACTCCGCCATGGTTCACTCCTTCTTTTTGTGGCGGCCAGGCGTATTTTGCTGATCCGCAGTCGATCTTCTACTCTGTTCCGCAGTTCATCGCTTTTTTTGTGGATCCCGTGACGGCATCTTATTGGGCGATACTTATTTTTGCTGCCCTCGGATTTTGGGGCACTTACCTCCTGGCCCGTGGTCCTCTAGGATTATCGACCATGGCCTCGCTGGTGGCGGCGTGCCTGTTCATGTTCAATGGTTTTTATTCCCACCGTATGATTATAGGGCATTACGGTTTTCAACCCTTCATGTTGGTTCCTTGGTTTGCATGGCTGCTCTGCCTCTCGAGAGACGCTAAGTCGTTAAGGTCGGCCGGTATTGTCGTGAGTGTCGGGCTTATATTGGCTTATTGGCTGCACGGTGGACTAGCGACTCTGATAATTCCGGCTGGCCTTTCAGTTGTAGCGCTAGCGTGTTTGGCTGATCTCATCCGACCCGGCCTACTTGTCCCCGCTATTTTCCATGGCTTGGCCGGCGGCCTGCTGGCCCTGATGGTTTGTGCTTCCAAGCTCACGGCCAGTATCGCTCTGATGCGGCAGTTTCCAAGGAATTTTTATGCGCTGCCCGGGCTTGATCATCCATGGGATCTTCTCATCTTCGTTTTTCAAGCTCTTTTTGATTCGAGTCAGCGGACCTATGACAGAGTGAACCCACTTTGGAAAAACACGCAGTGGGAGATTTTGCCCCATGAACTCGCCTACGGAGTTACCGCTTTACCAGCTATCGTGATTCTCGTCGGTTTCTTTTTCTATCTGTCCCGTCTTCGCCAATTCAAAGCTCCCAAATTCTCGGCTCCCGGTTTGTTATTGTTGTCGATTCTCTCGATACCCTTGTTGCTGCTTTATTATAGTCCAGAGTGGAACAACATCCTGAAGAGCCTACCTGTTGTCGGCTCCACGACTTCTCCTTACCGATGGCTTATTGTTTACATTCCTCTGCTTTCCCTGTTCACCGCCATAATCATCGACCGCCCTAGGATTCTTCCCGTAGCTTTCTTTATTAGTATGCTGTCCATTCCCGCATTGACCGCCTTCGAGAATACCGACTTTTATACTAGTCAGAATTTCAATCCCTCCCCCCTTCTGCAATTTGACCAAGCCATTCGTGAAGGCAAGATTGAGCCGCGCATCACAAAAGTCGTATCGAACGGCCTGTCCTACGGCTTTGATAATCAAATGCATTTTGTTGCAGGAGCTTCACCACTCCGATGCTACAACCCGTTGTTCGGCTACAGACTTGAAAAATTAGTGCAAGAACCCCTATCCGCTGGCCCCATTGAACAGCCGACAAAACAGGGCAGTCTGAATCTAAGGAATCCCGCCTGCCTTGTCTTCCCGGAAGAGAATCAATGCAAACCCTGGGACTCCTTTCCAATGAAAGACCTTGAAAAGATGCAAAGTTTCGCCGGATACAGGGGATTTGAATTCGAAAAAAGCACGTATCAACACTTGGCCAATGCGGTTACTAAGATCACTTTGGCCGGTATTTTTCTTTTTGCCCTGCTTGCCATCGCGGTTGGTGTCCGCAAACGGAAATTTAGAGTGTGTTCACACCCGTGGTGACGCGCCAGGCGAATCATTGCGACGGCGCAGGGCAGGTGAGACAAATAAAGACGTAGGGTCGCCAGGACATGGTTCATGGGCCCGTCATCAAGCGCTTCGCGAAATATCCGGACGGCAGAATCGAAAAACCTACATGAGCACATCAAACACCATCCACCTTCACCATGTCCTTAAAGCACCGGCCGATCGCATTTACCGCGCCTTCCTCGACTCCGACGCTCTCGCGCAGTGGTTGCCACCTTATGGTTACACGTGTCGGGTCCATTCTTGGGATCCGGTTGTGGGCGGCAAGTATCAAATGTCTTTTACCAATTTCACCACCATGAAAAGTCATAGTTGGCGCGGTGAATTCCTTGAATTGAATCCGGGGAAACTTTTGAAATACCGCGATCAATTCGATGATCCTGATCTGCCTGAAAAAATGGTGGTGACGGTCCAGCTTAACGAAATGACATTATGGAGCGAAGTTCACCTGACTCAGGAAAATATCCCGGCCGCGATTCCCTTGGAGTTGTGCTATTTAGGTTGGCAAGAATCACTTAAGAAACTGGCTCGTTTGGTTGAACCGGACTTAAAGGAATAGGAAGCCCGCGATTTGACGCTACCAAAAGCCTCGGCATTCGAAATCGTTAGCGATAAGACCGAGCGTGGTGGAGCGTCTGAGCTCGAGGTTACGGACTTCCCGAATGGATTGAATTTCAAAGGCCAGGTCGGTTCTATTCAAGGTTCGAGGGGTCCGGTGGGTTTTGCCCTAGGCAGGATACCGGTCGCGCTCGATCCCCACTCCGTAGGATCTTCTCTCTCGATCGAGGCGGCACTTCCGGTGACGATTTCGATCGTGATGGGGGTGCCCGACGAATTGAACCCAAGGCCAGGCGCAGGGACTCTTACTTACTCGCAAAGTTTTCCGCTCAAGGTAGGCACAAATCAAATT
>JBEIHA010000245.1:0-5003 GCA_040381635.1 Pseudobdellovibrionaceae bacterium | reverse complement strand
TTTTTGACCATATCCGGACTTGCCGCCTATAAATGGACTGGGCAACATTTAGAAAACTCGGGAATAGGTTCATGGGCATAGAAGATCGCGTCGAGCGAGTCCTTAAAAAACTTAAACTAAATAAGTTCTACCCCTTCCCGTTCGCACGCTCGGGGTTCTGGCAAACCGTTTACGGAAGTGCTTGGCCGATCCTGAAGGCCTCAAAGCCCGACGGTTTTCACCATATGATGCTTTCCGATGGCGATATTTTAGTCATGGCAGAAAATCGCCCGAAAGAATGGAAGCCCGGCCAACGCATCATGCTTTTGGTGCACGGTCTGACCGGTAGCTCCCAATCGACCTACATGCAACGCATGTGTCGCCGTATGCACAAAAAAGGCTTTTTGGTCTTAAGATTGAATTTGCGCTTCTGTGGACCTGGCCGCGGCTTAGCGCGCAAGGCCTATCACGCCGGCGTCAGCGAGGACACGCGCGAAGTTCTTGAATGGATCAAAGTCAAATTCCCCGGCTCCCCCGTAACCCAAATTGGTTTTTCGCTGGGTGGAAATGTGACTCTCAAAATGGCCGGCGAAGACGGCTCGCGTCCCTCCGGAAATCTCGACAGCGTGGTGGCCGTGTCTCCGCCGATTGATTTGGAAGCCTCCACGAATCGAATGGCTTCCCCTGAAAATCAGTTCTTCGAAAGGCTCTTCGTAAAGTACTTGGCGCGCGACACACGCCTAATGCTGGAAACATTTCCCGACGTCGAGCGCTTTGAAGTTCCTAAGGGTCAGTCGTTACGCGAGTTCGAGGAACTCTTTGCCACGCACCGGGCCGGATTTAAGAGTTCAAAGGATTACTACGAGAAATGCAGCTCGCAAAACTTTATCCCCGACATCAAAATTCCAACTCTGATTGTTTCTTCGATGGATGATCCTGTCGTCGACGCCAAGGCATTATTGAAAGTGCCCCATGGCAACAATGTGGACATTATCCTGACCGACAAGGGTGGCCACGTCGGCTTCCTAGGATTTGGCACCACTTACGATGAAGTCCGTTGGTCCGACCAGGCCGTCGCGCGCTGGCTCGAAGACACGGTGGCCATCTAGGCGACCGTCGTCGTAAATAGGAATCTAATGTTTTGCCGCCCTGGCGATCGCGCTAAGGATCTGAGCGAAGTTGTCGGGAGTAATAATGCATCCTTCGGCCTGTGGATAAAGTTCGAGAAATCGGCTAAGTCCACGAGCGGATTTTTTTCGGCCGGACTTGACCTCGACGGCGAAAAGCTGTCTGCCGAACTGATAGATATAATCCACTTCATCGTTTTTTTGTCGCCAATAACTTAATGTTCCCGGCAGTCGGCTAAGAGCGCTACCCACCGCAATCTCGAAGGACCTTCCGCGATTTTCGTCGTCCAATTCGGCGTCCTTGGTCATGGCAAAAAGGGCCGGGCAAAGTGGCAAAATCTTGGGTGAGCTGGCCCTAGACAACACTTTCTTTTGGCTAAATTTGGGCAATTGTTTTAGTAGAAAGGCGCCTTCAAAAAGTTCGAGATAATGTTTCACCAGCTCGACATTGCCGCGGTCCTGCAACTGCCCAAGCATTTTGGTGTAGCTGATCTCCTGCCCCCCGTAAGAGCAGGCCAAATCAAAACACTGCCTAAACAGAGCCGGCGATTTCACGCGGGCCAACTGCAAGATGTCTCGGCCAATCACGGTGTCCACGATCGAATTTTTTAAGTACGACAACCATTCGGCGCGGTCGTCAATAAGTGCGTAGCTACCCGGATAACCACCGAAAACTAAAAATTGCTCGAACGATAAGTTACACCCGAGCGCGCTTTCTTCAAAATTCCAGTGCGGAACTTGTCGCAAAAAGAACCGCCCGGTGAGACTTTCGCTTAAACCTCTTTGAATGTCGAGTGAGCTTGACCCCAACAGGATCACCCGAATCCTTTGACGTTGTCGCTTTTGGGCGTCCCAAAGTTTCTTGATGGTTTCGGACCAGTTTTCAACCTTTTGAATTTCATCAAGGACCAACAAACCCAGCGGAGCTTTATTTTTTATTTGAATCCACTGCTCTTCAATCCACGATCCCCGTTGCGCGATTTGTCCATCGGCACTCGCATAATGGTGATTTTCGACCATGTGATGATCCGCCAGGTATTGCAGCACACCCGTCGTTTTGCCAACCTGACGTGGGCCGATCACGACCTGAATAAGGTCCCAGTGCGCCGAAGCAGATTTTTCTAAATCCTTGATAAAGCTTAATTTAATGGGGTTTTTCATTTTTAATAGAATAACCTATTAAAAATGATAGATCAAGCTATTAGCGCGAGGGGAAACTTTGGGTTTTTTAGCAAGCTCCCTAGCGTCGTCTCAATTTGGATCGATGTCCCGGTAATTTCGATTTATCTCTGAGTAGACACAAATCGGCAAAAATGTTCCTATCTCGCGATTCCGCTAACCCGTTCTACCAAGGGGGGTCATATGTTTCCCATCAGCGAATACTTCAATCGCCTAAATGTTTTCCCCGCTACCGCGCTCAGCAAAGACGCAAGCCAACTTGCTTATCAATCTTCGCTCACGGGCTCGCCGCAGATTTGGCTGGGGCAAGTGCCTTCTGGCGAAGGCTTGCTGTCCTATCCTAAGCCCCTAACGACGGGCAAAGACGAGCAGCCGCACGTTATGCTTCCCTCCGCACTTCAGTGGGTCGGCAACGATAAATTGATTTGCCTGATGGACCGGCACGGGGACGAACAGACTTTCATCCGCATTCACGACTTCAAGACGGGAACGGTTGCCGATATTCCAGTTGAAAAGGGTGCTCGCGATTACCTTGGTTTCGTGAGTAAAGACCATAAGACATATTTCTTTGGATCGAACCGCGGCAATTTGTCTTCCCAGGGGCTTTACACCTACGACTTTAAATCCGGGAAGGTCGAAAAATGGTTTCACGATCCGGCAGTGTCCTCTTCTTGGAGCGGTAACCAGATGTACCGTGGCCGGCGAATGTTTGCGAAGATGACCTCGACGCTTTCAAATAGTCTGCACTTGATCGATCCAAAAACAAAAGAAGTGACAGATCTGTTCGATGAACCGGGCACGATCCTCGGGCCGGTCGAGTTTTTGCCCGACGGGAAGCTGCTGGTGATTTCGAACTCAGGTCGGCAATTTATGGGTTTGGCCACGATCGATCTCAAATCCAAAGCCCTAAACTATATTGAGCGCGACCAGTGGGATGTCGATGGCGCCGAAGTTTCCCCCGATAAAAAATCGATGTTGGTTTTGCGCAATATCGCCGGCCGCAGTCGGCTTGACATGTACACTTGGCCGAGACTTAAAAAAATGGCTCTCAATATGCCGAGCGACGGGGTGATCGACGGCTTCGCCTACGCCGAAAGCGGAAAGTTCGCGGTCGTCAATTACAGTTCACCCACGCAGCCTCGCGATTTCTATCGCTTAAACCTGAAGACCCGCAAAGCCCAACAACTCACCGACAATTGGACTTCGAAGATCCCCAAAAAAGAATTTTCGATGTCGAAGCTAGTTCAGTACAAATCAGAGGGCAAAAAAATTTACAGCTGGCTGTTTTTGCCGAAGGGCGCGAAGAAAAATAAAAAGACGCCCGTGATTATTTGGCCCCACGGCGGTCCACAATGGCAAGAGCGCGCGCAGTTCCGGCCGATCTTCCAGTATTTCGTGGGCCGCGGTTTCGCGGTGTGGGCGCCGAATCCCACCGGCTCGACCGGATTCGGAAAAGATTTTGTCCAAGCGATTTGCGGGCAGTGGGGAACCGCCGATCTACCTGACATGAAGAACGGTATTCAATGGTTAAAGGACAGCGGCTTCATCGATCCTAAGCGGATAGCAATCATGGGCGGATCCTACGGCGGATACATGACCCTGCGCTCAATGACTACGTTCCCCGCTACCTTTAAGGCTGGCGTCGATGTTTTTGGCGTAAGTAATTTGATAACCTTCGTCAAATCGGTTCCGCCGGACTGGGCGCCGTACATGGATGAATTGGTCGGCAATCCCATAACCGATAAAGCGAAACTCGAGGGTCAATCGCCAATCAACGCCTTGGACAAGATCGATTGTCCGCTCATGGTCATTCAGGGGGCGAAAGATCCGCGCGTAGTTCAAGCCGAAAGCGATCAAGTCGTCGCAAGCTTGCGCAAGCGCGGCGCAACCGTCGAGTATTTAGTCTTCGAAGATGAAGGTCACGGTTTCCTTAAACTAGAGAACGAGCTGGCCGCTTACAAAGCTGCGGCCGAATTTTTAGAAAAATACCTTTAGATGTGTCCGACCAGACCATCGTTAACTACGGTCGCAAAACCGGCAACGTGCTTTGTGATCGGTACTTGCGTATCACGTCACCCACCGGGCGGACTCGTTCGCGGTCTTCCGCCTTGGTTTGGTTGACGCCTTCCCGATTGGGGTTTTTGCCGTCGAACACACTTAACAGATTGATGGCGGTGTTGTAAGCCGCGCGCAAATGGCCTTCATAAGCCTTCGAATTGGAGTAGCCCGTGATCTTCACGTTATCGCCATCCAATTCGCCGAAGACAAAAATGGTCTGCGTGCCCGGGCCCCAGTTAAAAAAGACATGGACCGCAAATTCCATTTTTCCACTAGGCGTGGGACGTGTCGAAAAATAGCGGACATTATAGGTTTTGTATTGCGCAACCACAGCCTGATTTTCCGGCGTGAGAGCCGCTGCGTATTCGCTGTTCACCCATTCACCCTTATGGCGCAATTTGATTTCGCCGAGATCGGTCATATCGTAGCTGCCGCCATTGGCGCAGAATTTTCCGGTGCGATCCCAGTAGTCGCGATAACTTTTAAAGGGTTGATGTGCGCAAAGTTCCAACGGCACATAGGGGATCTCATTGGCTTGGACCATTGAGGCGGTGACAGTTAACGCGAAAAGTAGCAAAAATTTCATAAGACAAAGTCTCCGGTTCAGTTAAAGAAGCACACGAGATCCCTAAGCAAGGAGAAGGCCAGACTTGAACACAG
>JBEIHA010000244.1:0-5052 GCA_040381635.1 Pseudobdellovibrionaceae bacterium | reverse complement strand
CGTGGAACTCTGGGACCGCCCTTGAATTCACGACAGATGTTTTCGAAATCGCGAAACAGCCGAGTTTCGTTCATACGCTTTTCGACGTTGTCATAAGTGGATTCAATGAAAGTTATAGGCAGCTGGTTTAGCCGGCTAAGCACATCGGACATAAAGTAGTCCGGGTCGATGCCCATGGTATTGAACATACGGCTACGCACGGCCATATCGAAAGCATGCATGATTTCAAAGTGATTCAAAGCGCTTGGCTCGTCCGAATAATCGAGGAGCGGAGGCAGCGAGCCGTGGTAAACCATCGGCATCAGCGCCCCACTGTCCACGTCACCGATACCGCGCAAAGGGATCTTGAAGCGCTTTTGCGAAAGAATCTGAAACAAGACGAGGGTGTGCGGGTACACGGCCACTAAGTTGACCGATCTTCCAAACGAGTTGAAGGTGGCGCGCAATTTTGGTTCAAGCTCTTGTCCCGCTTGGCTTTGCTTTAAAGCGATACTGGCAAAGCCTTTCACGGAGTCCAATCGAGTGTTCAGCGTTCCCCAAATCCGTTTCACGGTTGAGCTCTGGCGCATGGCATGGATCAAAAGAGTTTCGGTAGGTACGGCGGCACCAAAGATTTCCTTGGCGGCCACATTGGACTCGGCCACGCTCATGACAAAACGCATTCGCGCAAAGTTATCCACGGCGCTTGCCAATTCTTGTGCAGACCGGCGCGAGTGTTGAAAAAGCTCGGCCGCGGTCGAAGGGGCGAGTTTCTGCATGAAGACGGCGTCCGTTAAAAAATACAGCTCGTCAAAACCCGCAATGGGCATTGCGCCCATGGCTTCGGGAACGATCGCTTTAGTTTCGAGCAATTTCTTTTGTTCTAAATTGAAACTTCCGGGCTCGCTCTGTTGCCGCTGAATTAAGGCCTGAAACTCTGGGCGAATCTGTCCGGCTGTGTCGTACATCATGCGCGCACGGGCGATCATCGACCACAAGGCTGCTTGTGCGCCAGATCCCAGCATCCACTTTTGATTGCTAGCGAGTTCCCAGGCTTTGACGGATTCCAAGAACTCTCTTAACTTTGCGGGATCGCGCAAACTTTCTGAGGCACTCATAAGAGCCGTTTCCAGCAGCGAGCGAACGGCCGCATTCGTCGGCGGAACTTTTTCGATCAAAAGGCGAAGCAAAGTGTTGTCGCTAAGTGCGTTCTTAAGCTCCAAAGCGTAAAGTAAAAGGCTGCCGGCCTGATTTTCGAACTCTGGCATTTGTGCGATCATCTTGATCACTTCGGAACTGGCGGCTGACATTTTGAAATACTTAAGGCCGAGGCAAGAGGCTTTGATTTCGCCGCATTCCAATTGCAAGCGCGAAACATAATTTTTGAGAAGAGGCATTAGACTTGAGCGCTCGGCGGGCGGAGTGCGTACAATTTTTTCGTTCAGTGCGATCAGTTCGTCTTGCACTGAGCGATTACCGTAAGAGCGCAGATCACGAATTCGCGCCTCATCCAAAACGCGAGCCGCCAATTTGTCTAAGTCTACCGTATTCAAAGCCTGGACTTCAGTGCGCGGATCTTGGCGGGTGGCGGGCTGCTCGGGATTTTGCTGCCGCTGATCGTTTTCGTGGCGAATCACGGGCTTGCCCTTTTCGGTGCAATTCACCAAAATGAGGCTTAAAGAAATCACGAGGAGGCGCGCGGTTTTCATCAGAAAGTGTACCCCACGACAACGCGGGCCAGTCGACGGTACTGATCCAAATACCAAAGGCTTATGTCGCCCTGGTCGGTGAATCCACCGTTGTCGTAAGCCAAGCTTAGCGACAACTGCGGCCAAACGTAAGATAAGCTGGCTGTGTTCGAATACGAGTAGCCATGAAAGCCATCCATGTAACGAGTGACTTTTGCGCCAAAGCTATAAGAAGCACGAAAGCCTCGGTAGATCTTGACCACGTTCGATAATTTGTAAGTGTAAAAGTAATCCGGATTCGGTGACAGGTTCGATCCGTAGTAAAACGTATTGATCAATTCGGCGACACTTAAATCATTGGTCAAGATATAGCGCTTGTCAAAAAAGCGTAACGTCATATTAGTACCGACTCCTACGATGCCTTTGAAGCCCTCGCGCCGCGAGGCCTCATCCCACAAGGGTTCGCCATCGAGGTAAACTGAAAATTTGTCACCGCGCCAGAACGAGTTTTGATATTCAAGTGACAGTGAGGTGGAGGGCCCCAAGGTTTCGTCGTAACTTTGTTCGCGACCTTTTGAGATCTGACCGTCGATGGTCTCGGCGCGCGCACCGGCACCTAATTCAAGGCCCCAGTTTTTATTAAAGCTATAACCGACGGTCCCCATCACCGAATGAATGTAACTGCGGGGTGTTCGGTTGTCGGCGAAATCCGTCAAGGCATTGTAGCGCACCATCGAAGACCAGGGGTTCTCAGCCTTCACGGCTGGAATGACTGCCCGTGTTTTAGCGCGCGTGATCGCCTGCTGACTAAGAGCCAGCGGCGACAGCAAGGCCAAAATTAAAAGGGCAGCAAGTGATCTCATCGAGCCTTCACTTTTTCCCGTGTTTGATAGAAGTTGTCCGTCCGGCGAGCGAAGTCGTCGATCGCGATTTTCAGATCATTGCGTTTCAAAACGTCCACCATCGGTGCATTTGGTGAATACCAAACCACCGCCCGACCTTCTTGCAAATAGAAGGGCATACGTAATCGGGGATCCAGCCTAGCTACGTCGCCAGTCTCCTTTTCGACTTTCGCTAAGTGATCAAACAATTCGTTCAATCGTTGGAAGGCCGAGTTGGCGCGGTCGCCGTAGTTCTTCTTCACCGTGGCCTCGATCGAAGGCGAAGGTGGGAAGACGAAGGTGCGAGTGCTGTTCAAAGACTGCGCGAACAAGTAGGCGTCTAGGGCGGCACTTGAACCTTCGCTGCGTCCTTCGACATTAGTGCCCGCACGCCCCTTGGACTGCAACATCAGGTCATAGAAGAAGGGCAGACGGGTGCCATTTTCTTCGAAGAAGGTGTTCGCGAAGAATGTTCGGTCAAAACGACCGTCGTTCTTGAATTCCAACGAATTCTTGATGTCCATTTCGTCCAGCGTGTAGCTGGCATAGATTTTCACGAAGGCGTTCGCCAGTTGGTCGGCTGTGACAGAATACTTTTGACCCTGTTCATCGGTCACCGGACCTAAAAGATAGAACTCCATCAAGGAGTGCAAATAGTAAGTCAGACCGCGGTCATTCGCACGCTGGCCTTGCCATTCGACAAACGATCCGGTTTTACCGTTGAAGGCGGCCATACCGTCGCGAATAAAGGCTTCACGGTCGGCATCGCTGTCGCCATTGACGTAAATGGTGTTGGCGGTCTCTTTGGTGACCATCTCGTCACGCACCAAACCTTCGGGCATAAAGACCGAAACACTGCGCGGGCGAGCGTACTCAGAATTGCTGGCCGCGTACAGACGCTGTTCTTCGGTGGTGAGATTAGTGAAGATATCGCTCTCAATGCGCTTTTTCGTACGCATCAAAAGATCATAGCGTGACATACGGTAGGTCAGACCGGAAACCGCGTCGAACTTGTAATTGCTATTCGCGGCTCTAAACACCTTTTCGTTGATCTCTTTGATCCGGGCTTCGAGGACCGCTTTGTCTTTAATCGCCACCAGCGGACGAATCAGATCAAAGACTTGGCCCAAGTGAGCGCGCTCCTCATCGTACAATCGGTTGGCGCGACGACGCTCGACCTCCTGCAAACGCAAAGCACACTCGAACAAACGTTCGTGTTTAGGCACGAAGAGTTTAGCGACTTGAATCTTCAGCTTTTCAAATTCGGCTAAAGTCTCATGGCCCTTGGCAGTGACCTTAGCAATAGTTTCGGGCGAAGCACCTTCACGGCGCATGTTGGCCTCAACCAGCTCGATCATACTCTTGATGTAAATCAAACGTTTGTCGGCCTCGTCTCGGTAGTAAGAGATGGCGGCGGCCGGTTCACCTAAGAGTTTGTTCATTAGGATATTGGTGCCGTTTTCGCCCAAACCGCTATAGGTGTAGCGATTCAATTCCAAGAAGCTGATCTTGATGCTCGGCGGGAAACGCTTATTTTCTAATTCGTAGTCACAAAGCGCGTCGATATTGCCATAATTGAAATTACCGAAAGTGCCACGTTCGAACTCGTTGATTCGTTTGCGCAAGTCATGCAGATTGTCGTCCACGTATTTAGTGAAAATTAATTCGTAGAATTTTTCTTGGTCGACGCCCTTCAAGGTGCCGGTCGACAGCATGTAATCCCAGCCGTAAAGCAACATCTGACGATCTAGACTTTCGGCGTCTTTACCGAAGCGGAACCAGGGATTGACAACCATGCCGTCGAAGAATGCGTCAAGAATGGTGTCCGCATTGATTTCCAAGCGTCCCCACCACGTGTTGACGACAATCTTGCCCTTCATCTTGGCCAAGAAATAATTCATCACGATCTGATTGGGCCAAACCGAAACATAGTGAATATTGCGATTGACTGACTTAATCAGGCGAGTTGTTTCGACAAAGGGTCCGCTAAATAGGTTTTGACCTTTGAAGTAAGAACCCATTACGCGTTCTAACAAATCGATCTGCGATTGGATGGTGTGCCAGCGCGAAGTGAGTTCCCGTGATCGGGACGTCGCCTCTTCGAAAACCTTATCGCTAGCGATATTGGACGTGTAGATCCCGGTCATAAACGTGTTTGTTTCGGCCACCATGTGGATCAAATAGATCTTCATGTAGGTCGAAATCACCGCCGGCAATTGCTCTTTGGTTCGGGCGGACGGCGTATTGCGCAGGACCATTTCCACTTCCGAGGAATTCAAATGTCCGCGGAACAAGCGATCCACGACCAAGAAGTATTCGTTGTAGAACGAAGAATTGATGTTTTCCAATTGCGCGATCTCTGAGCCCATGCCCAAGTTGGTGAAGACCTGATCGCCTAGCTTTGCGCGGATTTCCTTCACCATTTGCAGGAAGGAAGGCCCGAAAGAGTCGGAATCTTTTTGTGATTCGGCGATGGCGGATTTCACGGCCTCGCTCAATACGCG
>JBEIHA010000243.1:0-5057 GCA_040381635.1 Pseudobdellovibrionaceae bacterium | reverse complement strand
GAAGCCCTATAGCCGAAATCAGCTAAAAGGCCTGCCTTCCTGATTTCGGAGGCTCTAAGCCGACCTACCTACTGAATAGCGTTTGGTGGCCCTAATCCCACTAAATGCACTTGAAACTTCGATGAATTAAGTTCAACGCTCTTCATCAGATATTGAATTGTACCGACGTGTCGATGAGGTACTATTTTACCGCTGGGACCCAATAGGTGTTTCGGATACACCCGAAGCTCGAGTTGAATACGAGACGTACTTAAATGTTGTTTTCTCGATGCTGAGCACTTCTGCCTCCAGATGATTCTCTCGGAAGCCAAGGGCCGCGATGAAGAAATCCGCCTGAGCGTCTATCGCACCGAAAGTGGCGCCGAGGTGGACTTCATCGTCGAAAAAGGCCGCGAGACTTTTGCGATCGAGGTCAAGGCAATGAAGATCGGCTACCATAGTCTAATCAATGAGATTCTAGGCAGCGACCGAATTCGATGCAAGGCTGATCTAGATCCCTATCCGAGAGTGACGGCGGAAGAGGTCGCGGCCCTCAACGCTTGAATCACTTACGGCGCTTTGAATAATTGAATTTATCGCCAGGCTGCTAAATAAAAATCATCGACAGCTGCTTTTGTAACCGCGAATATTAAATCCGGGGGTAGCCATGTTGAAGCTAGATCAAAGTGCTCGTAACCACATTTTGTTCATTGCATGTTGCCTTGGCATGAACGCTTCAGCGGATCCGGCCCTGCCGCTCGCGCCGACCTCCCGCGATGCCATGTTCGCGCATGATAAGCCGATCATCATTTGCAACGACCCGATCAAGAACGCCGCCTGCGCGGGGCTATGCACGGAAATGAAGATCTCCTATGACGAGATGAAACACGTGAATGGCCGTGATATCGATCCTCGGCGCGCCCTAGCCAAGCCGGAACGTTATGACAACAACGGCATTAAACAACGAAAACTTTTGATTAATAAGACTCCACCCTACGAGGCCACGGAAGTTCCATATAACGAGCCCAATGCATCCCCGGACATCAATCCGCAGGTCAGCGCGCCTGACCCGTCCACTCAGCTAGCCACCTATGAGGTGGGAAATGCAGACGGCAAGGATTGCAAGTGGGCCACCATATGGTTTCATGGCGCCGCACCCAAGAAAGGTGATCTTGGCGTAACGGACAATACCTTCGGCGCCGCCTTTAACCGAATGAAGCATCTCGCGCACCACAACCAAGGCCTCTACTACAGTCCTTTCCTTGAGGATTTCGGTCCGGAAGACCATGCCTCTATGAAGGCGCTGGTCAAACGCATACGCGCTAAAACCTGCCCGAAAGGAAAAATCATTTTAAACTGCGGTTCGGCGGGAACAAGTGTGTGCTGGGATTTAGCCGCCGATAAAGAAATGGCGAAGGAAATTTCCGGCATGGTCTTAATCGGTTCCGCGGGGGGGCCGACGGAGGACCTCGAAAAATCAGAGATCGTAAAAAGAAAAGTGCCCATTGTGTTCACACACGGTGAAAAAGACGGTCCCGAACATTGGCGGAATCTCGTGCTGAAGCTGCACAAAGCCGATCCCGCTTATCCCATTCGTTTTGTGTTATTTCAGAAGGGTGGCCACATGACTCCTCTCCGCATGCTGGATTGGCGCGAGACAATGAATTGCATGCTCACGCAGGCACCGGAGGCCGCCCGAGCAGCTCCGGCTTTGAAGAAGGATCCCGCTTCGGCCGAAAGCACGAAATAGGGCGTTGGGCTTAAAGCGTGCCGCCAGCCAGGCGGTACTCCTTACATAAAGTAGAGAGCGTCCAGGCCTTGGCATTTACCTGCCTTAAGTCTATAGGCTGAGGCCATTGTTCGGCCACGTCTCGCCATTGGATCGTTTGATTCGTCATGTAGAGAACGCCTTCGTAATAACCCGCTAAGAGATCGCTCGACTCGGTCTTCGCTAAATACATAAAGAGAAACGGAAAGATGGGCTTGGAGTTTTTAGACAGCAATTCCCCCCAGGCCATCTGGCGAATCCGGTCGCGCGGCATAGCTTGAAGTTTAGCAACGAGTTGTTGTTTGGAAAGATCGCGGCGGTCTTTCCATCTCTGAGCGCCGCATTCGCCCACCGGCGGAGTCTCGGCCACCACTCTTTTTGCCGTTTTGGCCACGGCAAAGGCCGGCGTGAAAACCACAATACTGAGGCAAATGCCTAATTTTCTCAAAATCATCGTGTGCTCCATGCGCGGACCGGGTCCCCGAATCGATAAGAACCCCGCGGCGCGCAGCCCTTCAGTTGAAGACTTATATGCTGTTCGTCGGATTCATCGTAAACGATCTTGGAAGAGCCTGATTTTAGAAGCGCGATCGGAATAAATTGGTCCGGAACATAAACTTGTTCCACACAGGCTTCTCCCGCCAACTTAGACGCGAGGGCTGCGGTTGCGAAGGGATCATACGTGCATTTTGTTTGGCCATCCGGCATCGCGTTCCCAACACTCTCTTCCAGATCGGTGATCACCTTCTTAAAACCGTTCAAGAGGGATTCTTTTCCAGGCTGCAGCTTTTTGATCAAAGAGACTTTCATCATGGCAGAATTTTTACCGTCGGAAACATTGAGTTCGGTTCCCTCGAACAGCTTGGTGTCCGCGCCGCTGAGTAGGGCATTCAGGGCTTTGCACTTGCCCGCCATAGCACTTAAAGTCGCCATCCATGAAGTGGCATCGTAGTTGTAATTCTTGAACTGTTTCTCATCGAAAGCATTGATTTTTTTAACGGCTTTTTCAAGACTGTTCGTAGTCTTGGTTTCCGCAAGAGGTTGTTGGCATTCTCGAACGGCGGCTTCGCCCGCGTCCTTGCGTTGCTTGTCGAAGTCTTCGAAAGAGTTGGACGTTCCCGAGTTGTTCAGGGAAAAGCGCTTACCTTTGATCAAGAGCAAAAGATCGCGAGTATCCATCTTTTTGGCATCCATTTCCAGAAAGTTATCTAACGTATAGTTGTTCTGGCTCGAATAGGAATTTCCGCCACTGGCCTTGTAGATTTGGAAAGAACACGCTTTGGGATTCTTCTTGCAATCCTCGAGCTCAGATTCTTGAAAGAAGTCAAAGCGGCCGATCGGATTGTCGGGATCGTCCCAATCCTTCAAACCCAGTCTCTCGACAATTGACGCTTTCAAGGATTTGGACTTCTCAAGAACCTTGTCGAGAAGTTCAGGCGTTGCCGTTGTCGAGCCTGAGTTCATTCCGCCGAAGAATCCCTGGGTGTCTTCGCAAGTTCCAAGGCTGGCGTTTTTATAAGAAGCCGTCAGAGGTTTACCGTCGGTGGTCACCAAATCCAGTGAGAGCTGATTGTCTTGCGAGGGCGACGCGTCTTGGATCCCCGGCGCATCTTTGCCAACAAGCACCCGCAATTTTTCCATGCAGGCCTTGGCTTCGGACTGTGAACACTTAAGGACCGGGGCGCTGGATGAGCGTGTGATCCCGCTGTCTTGATCGTGAAGCATCGCGGCCTGTATCCAGCCCCGTTTCCCGCTATCGAACTGAACGCGAACATAGTCCTTTAAGTCGCAGTCCACACCCCGGCCTACCACTTTAAACAGTCCTTGCGCTGTTCCGGCCGGAGGATATTCCCGTGCTGTAAGAACGGCATTGTAGCGCCCCGCTTCGGCTCTTCCGTCTAAGTTGCAACTCGGCGGGGAAGTGAGCAGCGTTAGTCCGGTGGAGCCGGTCGAAAAACTTCCGGTGTCTTTCGTCAGCTGCTCGCTTACCCGGGGCTTGGTGCGTTTTCCTTCTTTAGGGTCCCAGCCCAAAGCGGAGGTCACGTCGCCTAAGTTTTGGGCGACAAAAAAGCCGAAATAATTCACCTGAGGCTTCTTTCCGGAAGTCGCGGCGGCCACGGCCCGCTCTTCCGTTTTTCCAAGATTGTAGAGGCTTGCGAGCACGTCGGGACGTTTCGAGATATCGATTCCTTTGGCTTTATAGTCATCCTGCGCTTTCCTGACGATCCCCGTTGCGTAGTAGACAGCACCGTCCATCGTAAGAAGGGCTTCACGGATTTGGGCGGTGGATTTTTCGGGGCGCCCATCAATCTTCGCGAGGTGCCTTTCGGCTTCGAGCGCGGCAGGCATGTTGATTTGGCCGAAGCCAAACGAAAACTGTTTGCTTCCGACGCCGGTAATCCCGCGGTGAGCGAGCCATCCTTGCACTAAATCGGAGGCCTGAACGTTCATGGTATTTTCCGCAGCAATTGCCCCCGCAACAGCCCGGGGATCGACGCCATAGCGTTCGGCGTGATCGATGAACACATCCCGGCCTTCCTCAAGCAGCCGCTTAAGGGGGGCGGACACGGGAATAAAATTGCCTCTGGCGTCTTTGAGGCGGGAACAGAGAGGATCTGTCTTGCACATGCCTTCGTAGTCGTTCAGATTGTCAGCGGCACTCGCGGTGCTTCCGATCGTAAGGACCGAAACAAATATTGATATTACAATCAAATCCAGCTCCAGAGGCGAGTGTTCAAGGCTAGCTGATTTTAACTCCGGCGGAGAGACGCCGTCTATATTCGTGAGGGTGGCCCTGGATGTTCGTCTGGCGTGCCGTTATAGACCGGGCTCGCCGCCGCCATCAAATTTAAAAAAGGCGAATGCAGCGGACGGTGCGAGCGTTCCGGATTCAGCATAGTTCTACCTTTTTCATGAAATACCCTTTCTTTCTTAGTCGCTTTGCGAGCCGAAATGATTCGAACGACGGAATCCTATTCACAATGGACAATGACCAAAAGCCGACTCGTGCTGCTATGCACAGAGACACTTGGAAGGCCTATTTCACTCGCCTGAGTATAACCAGCGCTGAAATTGGCGCGGCGATACTCGGCTATGGGATCGGATTTACCTGAGTTTCAACCGCCTCAAAACGAGACGAAGCATGTTCCACTTTGATCGCGGTCTGCTGCTCTTCTTGTTTGATGACACAGGTTTGTAAATCAACTCTTGATCCGTGCGCAAATTCAAATTGCCACTGGTATTCTGCTCGAAGTGGATCGTGACATATGCCAGTGGGTACTCGCCCAGCAGAGCGTGGACAGGAACCGGG
>JBEIHA010000242.1:0-5100 GCA_040381635.1 Pseudobdellovibrionaceae bacterium | reverse complement strand
GAGTTTTCAACGGAATCTAGCAAACGTGTGACGGTCAGAGGACCGAGATCGCTGGTGTATAGAATCTCTTCCAGCATTTCGATTTGTTCGCTGTCGATTTGACCGCTGAGCTTGCCCTGGATCTTGCCCCAAAAACTGTCGCGCGTGCCGCGAAGGGTGTTGTTGAGGGAAGGCTTGAGCAGCACCTCGGGCACAGCAGTCAAGGTAGTGGTGGGCCCGGCTTCGGAACTGGGGACCGTATTCGTGTCGAGCTTCTCCGCCGCCGACGACTTGCGGGAGCGCGAATAAAGAAGACCCATTGATCCAAGCGCGCCTAGGGCCGCGACGACACCGCCGATCAAGAGAGCGGGATCTAAGGTCATTAACTGGGTCATAAGGTCCGTCATATAGATCATGATGTAACGAGTCGAGGCGCACGGGTCAAGTGATGGGTGAGCGATTCACGTGCTACATCATCGACATGATTTTGGTACTGACTCCGCTCGCTTTGGAAAACGAATCTCTGCGCGCTCACTTGAGTGAGGTCGTGAGCGTGAGCGATTCTTGCGGCGTTAAAATTCACCGCTTCGCGGGAGACCTGGCCTGCGCCAACGGGGGACATGGCAAGGTCCAATTTGCGTTGACCACGCAAATGCTGATTCGCGAGCTTTCTCCCCGCTTGGTGATTTGCGCGGGAGCATGCGGTGCTTTATCGCCCCAAGTGCAGCTTTTGGATGTCATCGCCGCTGTCGACACCGTCGAACATGATTTTAACCTACGCTTTATCGAGCGACCTTTGCCGCGCTTCGCGGGCGACCGAGCTAGTCTAGCAAGTTTGCGCGAACTCGGCACAACGCCGGGCTTTAGCCTGCATTTCGGTACGATCGCCAGCGGTGATGAAGACATCGTTGATTCCGGGCGCGCCGAGGCCGTACGCACGTTGACCGAAGGACTCGCGGTCGCCTGGGAAGGCGCCGGCGGCGCTCGGGCCGCGGCTTTTTGTAAGACGCCTTATCTAGAACTTCGCGTGGTTACCGATGTGGCCAATGCCAGTGCATCCCAGGATTTTCGCCGAAACGTGCAATCGGGAATGAAACACATCGCCCTAGTGCTGAAGAAGCTAGTCTAAATTTGTTTTTATTTACAAATTGAATTAACGGCGAATTAAATCACTTTCACAACTGTTGTACGTGCCACATCCTCCGTGCAACTTGGACTCACAACCCTACAAGGAGAACTTTGTGAAGGCGCTTTGGCTTTTTCCTATTACCATTTTATTAGCGTGCCATCTATCTGCTCAAGCAGGTGGCGACTTTTTCGAAAAAAAGTACGAACTTCAGTTTGCGCCGAACTTGGGTTGGTCAAATTTTTCGGGCTATCTGCTTGGGTTGGACGCGGCCTTTCTCTTACCCTTGAGCGAACGTTGGCAATGGAAGTCGGCAGGTAGTTTCACCGCGCGAACCAAGAATGATTACGTCAGCTATTCACTCGAAACTGGTGCGGTCTACAACTTCAGTGACGATTGGAATCAAGCTTTCTTCGTCGGGGCCGGTATAGGCTACGGAAACCAAAAATATGTTGGACCTTATGACGAGTTTGATAATCGTTTGCTCTATGGCTACGCCGAAGTTGGAAAGCGACTTAAGCTCAACAAGTCGGGAAGCATAACGTGGGTCCCCACGGCCACCGTAAGCACGAATTCCTTCAAACACGCCGAGATTGGTATCCATCCGTTGAACTTCAGCTGGAGCTTTTAAGTTTCTTGAAGATCAACGCACTGTCTCCTGTCTAGACAGGAGACAGTGCGTATAAACATTTTTTAATTATAAAAGCCGTTCGCTTAAATAAGCTCAGCTCAGACGCGGTCGCTTACGCGACCACGACCTTCTCGGCTTCGGTCAGGCTTACGCTGACCATTTTTGAAACGCCTTTTTCTTCCATGGTCACACCGTAAAGAGTGTTGTTGACCTTCATCGTGTGCTTGTTGTGCGTGACGATGATGATCTGCGAGCGCTTGGCCATCTCTTTGACAAGGTCGTTGAAGCGGAAAACGTTGGCGTCATCCAAAGGTGCGTCAACCTCATCCAGCAAACAGAATGGCGAAGGCTTAACCAGGAAGATCGAGAAAATCAAAGACACGGCGGTCAGGGCCTTTTCTCCGCCTGACAGCAAAGTCACATTCTGCATCTTTTTCCCCGGCGGTCGCGAGACAATGTCGATTCCCATTTCGCCGTTTTCGGGATCTTCGACCAGAATCAAGCGGGCTTCGCCGCCACCGAACAACACCGGAAAAACCTTGGTGAAGCGTTCGTTGACCTGCTCAAAAGTTTCTTTGAATCTGCGCGAACAAATACGATTGATACGGTCTATGACCTTTTTCAATTGTTCTTTAGCTTCGATCAAATCTTTGTACTGCTGATCCAAGAAATCATGGCGGGACTTCAAGTCGTTGTACTCTTCGATCGAAGACAAATTCACTTCGCCGATCTTATTAAGCTTGGATTTCAGATCATTGACTTCGGATTCCATCGAAGACAAGTCGATCTCAACTTCCGCATAATTCGCCGCAATTTCTGAAAGCTGCAGCATGTAACGTTCGTTGATCTGATCAATCAAGTACTGCTCTTTCATCTTCACTTGTTCCAAACGGAGCTGCGCTTCGTTCATGCGCGACTGCAGCTTGTTGTAGTTCTGATGAGTTTCGCTTAATCCGGTTTCTGCCGTTCGGACCTCACTGTGCATCTGTTCAAACTTGTCGCGCACTTCGGCCAATTGCTCGGCAAAGGCCTTCGTTCCGATGATCGAATTTTCCAGTTCGATTTTGCGCTGTTCGACAAGAACTTGATTGATGCTCAAGCTTTCTGTTGAGCGATCGCTTTCGGTGGCCATTTGCTCAACTTGGCTGTTGATGTCATTCAATGAGCGCTGAAGCATGTCAAAACGCTGGCGCGCACTTTCGACATCCTTGCGGGTTGAGGCGGCTTCCACCTGAAGGTTGGTGACGACCTTCTGCAAGTCATCCACGCCCGCACGCGACAAAGTGTATTCTTCATCCAAAGCTTTCACCGAGGATTCCAAGATCATGCGACGTTCGCGCATTTCGGTCAGTCGGTCATTTATATCTTCAACCTCGCCCGAGAGGCGCTGAACATTGGCTTCTTCGCGGTTCACTTCATTTTGCTGGCGCTGAACGGCGACCGTGGAGTTTTGAAGCTCGTTTTCGGCGCGCTCCAAATCTTTCTTAAGTTCGGCGACCAGGACTTCTTTTTCGACGTGACGTTTGTGTGAAGCCTCGAGCTCTTCGCCGACTTGTTGTTCTTTAGCTTCAAGCTTTTCCAAAGACATCTTCGCCAAGGCGAGTTTGCCGGACCATTCTTCACGGGCTTGGCTGAGCTCTTTGATCTCGCGGCGACGCTGAAGCAAGCCAGAATCCGCACCTTCAGAGTTTCCCCCGGTCAAAACGCCGTCGTCGGACAAACAGTCGCCATCTATGGTAACGAACGTGCGGTTGGGAAAGTTCGGTCGCAAGGCCAGCGCGGTACGGATCGAATCGACCACCACCACGTTGTCAAAGAACGGCTGAATGGTGTCACGACGCTCTTCGGGGATAGAGACAACGTCGCCGAGCAAAGTTTGAACTCCCGGAAGCATCTTCAGTTCCGAATTTTGCCCTTGGCCCGTGGATGACACCCAGTCACCGGCCACGAAGCTGGAACGGCCCTTGGTGTTGTTTTTTAAATAATCCAAAGCGCTAAGAGCATTTTCGCCCGAATCCGAAACCAGCAACTGCAAGCGCGCACCCAAGGCGGCTTCCATGGCCAGTTCGTACTTTTCCGGAACCTCGACGATTTCGGCGACGGGTCGCATGTGCGAGTTTTCAGAAACGCTGCCGTCGGTGTGCGAGGCGCGCGATTTCTGCCACATCATCACCTGCTTTACGCCTTCTTCGAAACCTTCGAAGTTGGCCTGCAGGTTTTCTAAGCCGTACAAACGGCTGGCCACCTGATTCAAGTTGTCTTTGAACTCGGTGACTTCCAAAGTTTTTTCGCTGACCTGTCTTTGCAGGATTTCGTAATTGGCCTGAAAGTTTTCAACGTCTTTCATAATGTCGAGCTGCATTTGACGCTCGCCTTCGAGACGACGGAACATTTCGTTGCGGCGGGCTTCGAACTGCCCTTTTTGCTCGATCAATTCGGCTTCCACCTGGCGTAGATTTTCCAAGCGCTCGTTCAGCTCTTTTACTTTTTCGTTTAAGGATTGAAAGCGAGCGTCGAGGTGCGTTTCCGACTGAGAAACGGTCAGCATCTCCCGTCGCTCTGCCGTCAACTGCATGTCCACTTGCGTGATACGCGCCTGAATCGTCGAAAGCTCACTGGCCTTCGCCTGATATTCTTGGCCCACTTCTTCGGCCCGTACGGTGGATACCGCTAAACCGTCTTCGATAGTTTTAACTTCATTCTCTAACGCGATTTTGCGCGCTTGAGATTGCTCGAGCATGGAGCCCGTCATCTCTTTGTTGCGCCGGGCTTGCTCGATTTCGAAATTCAATTCGCGGATCTGAAACTCCAGAGTCTGTGTTTCGTTCTGCGCCTTTTGATGTTCGTCCTGCAGTCCTTCGACCATTTTCTCTTGTTCGAGAGTGTTTAAGCGCATCGCCGCAAGATCGGATTCCATCTGCGACACTTTGCCGCCCCAGCCGGCCTCTTGCTCGCGTGCACTTTCAACTTCCGTGCGCAGGGCTTCGCTTTCAATATGCAAAGCGAGGTAGCTCTTCGACGAAACAGTGATTTCTTTTTCTTGCAAGTCGCGTTTGAGATTGCGGTAGCGTTCGGCGCGCTGGGCCTGACGTTCCAAAGAATCCAGCTGGCGCTTTTGTTCGCCCAAGATGTCTTGCAAGCGCACCAAGTTCTGTTCTGTCGAAATCAATTTGCGCTGTGATTCGCGCTTACGAACTTTAAACTTTGTGATCCCCGCGGCTTCTTCGATCAGCGTGCGGCGATCTTCGGGCTTAGCGGTGATGATCTTACCGATCGCGCCCTGCTCGATAATCGAAAAACCTTTGCTTCCTGCGCCCGTGTCCATAAAGATTTCGTGGATATCGCGCAAGCGTGCTGGCTCTTT
>JBEIHA010000241.1:0-5133 GCA_040381635.1 Pseudobdellovibrionaceae bacterium | reverse complement strand
CCCCGCGACTGCGCAAGCGATCTTGATCTACGGACGCCGGGTCGTCGATGTATTCGCCAAAGGTCAATTCGCAGCGAAGATTATTGTCCGCCGCCCATTTTTCGACGGCGGCGATCACCGGTCCGATGTAGTGATAGGCGCCCATATGGTTTTTATAGACCATAATAAACGGGCCACGTTCACCCGTTTCGATTTCCACCGGTTTAGTCATTCCGAGATAAAAATAAAGGTAAATGAATAATCCAATGGCCGTCAGGGCCAATGCGCCCAAAAATTTTCCAATCACGCTCAATCTCCCGAGCTCCGAATAAAAAGCGTTCCGCGTTGAAGCGAGCGGAGCGCCGGGCTAGGCGTCGCCACGGTTACAAAAATGTCCGCACTGTTCAATTCACTGGAATAGCGCCATTGAACTTTTGGGCCGGAGTTGCGGTCCGTCACCAAAGCGCGAATCTGCAATTCGGCGGGATCCACTTCGGTCACCATGTCGATCACCAATTGGAGGTTCGAGTTGCGATCCGCGCCAAAACCATCGAACAAAGAGTTGAAACTCACGGCGACGTTACGGAAGACATCTTTGCTGCCCGCCACGCAATAGAGCGAGCCATCGCCGTTCCAGGCGTCACGTCCGTAGTAAAGAAAATGCTGCCCGTTCCCTAGTAGGGTGGCCGAAATCTGACATTTCCATGACTGCTTTGGGGTAGCGGAGGCCGATAGGCTAAACATAAGAAGAAATACCGGTAACAAATGCATGCCGTGGCTTACCATGGCGCGGTTAGGATTTCCATTTGATCGAGCAGCCCATCGACGGATTTTGCTGTGGATTCACGGAATTACCCGATAAAACGGCTTCTACGGCTTCTTTTAATTCCTGGCGACGTACCAATTGTTCATTTTTCCATGAATCGTCAATGCGGCCCCGGTAAGCGAGAGTTCTTTTCGCGTCATAAAGGTAGATGTCAGGGGTGCATACGGCGCCGAACGCTTTGGCCGTTTTTTGACTTTCATCAATCAAATAGGGAAATCCAAAATTCTTTTCGCGCCAATTCTTAAGTAATTCCTGGGGTGAGTCTTCGGGGTATTCGGCCGGGTCGTTTGCGCAAATGGCCACCACGCTTAAACCACGTCCCCGGTAGTCGCGGGCCAAGTCAAGAAGTCGGCCTTCGATCGCCTTAACGTACGGGCAATGGTTGCATATAAACATAATCAATAGGGCTGGTGAGAACTTGAAGTCCTTAGCGGCAAAAGTTTTCCCGTCAACCGAGGGCAAGTTGAAGTCGGGAAGCGGCGATCCAATTTTTCCTTGTGGCGAATAAGTCAGCGACATACGACCCTTTATAGGTCTGTCCAGCGCACGCGTCCACCGTCATGTATCAAATCGCCTTCGGGCGAAACATCTTTTACCGCATAGGGCCGCGTGGGATTGGCGTTCAGGGCCTGCGTCAATTCGTGGCGAGCGGAGGCGGTGAGCTCGGGCCGGGCTGAATCTTTGACGGCCTCGCTGAATTGAGCTTTCAATTCGTCGAGGAATCGGAACCATTCGCTCTCCGACGGTGCGTGGCCCAGCGCATGACTGAGATGAGTGGCATTGGTGAAACGGCGGGGATGGTTGATCACGTTCAAGCCCAGTCCGATCAGCATGCGGTGCGAGGTTCCATTGGAAACAGCTTCAACCAAAAGCCCCGCGACTTTCACACCTTCCAAGTGCAAATCGTTGGGCGCCTTAAGTGCCCAGTTGCGTTGCGGCCAAACCCTACGGCAAGCTTGGAATAAGGCCAGACCCACGCGCGGGCCGGTGATGGCTTGGGGTGCGCGTTTAGCCTCGAAAGACCAAGTGCTCAACAAACTTTCGCCCGCACCCGTGTCGAGCCAAGTGTTCTGGCTGCGGCCGCGTCCCGCCGTTTGGTGTGAGGCCAGGTAAAGAACCAGCCCCGAGGTTTCCGTTAAAGCGCCGGCCTTGGCGTCGTCGTTGGTGGATCCGGTTTGCATTTCCGAATTCAACGCGAGTTGCCGCTGCATGGCCCAGTTCACCGTGGCGTCCATCGCGGACGTGACCTCAGCCATTTTTTTCTCTCCTAGTCCATTCGAACATTAAACTAAAATCGGCGTTTGGTGCCGAATGCGTGATGGCTCCAACGCTGATAAAATCAACTCCGGCTTCAGCGACTTCGCGCACTCTCGAGAGCGTCATATTGCCGCTGGCTTCGACTTGAATGACCGAAGGTATGAGTCCGCGCGCTTCACGAATTTGCTCCGTCGTCATGTTGTCGAGAAGTATGCGCTGCACACGTTCGTTCAAGGCGCGCCGTACCTCTTCGATGGTAGAACATTCAATCTCGATGGGCTCGGACGTTTTCTGGCGAATGTGGCGGATCGCCGCTTCGATGGAGCCCGCGGCGCGAATGTGATTGTCTTTGATAAGTATGGCCGCAGACAAGTCCATACGGTGATTTTGTCCGCCGCCGGCGCGCACGGCTTGTTTTTCAAGGGCGCGCCAAAGCGGAGCGGTCTTGCGCGTGTCCAGAATTTTAGTTTTCGTGTGCGCCACTTCCTGCGCAAAGCAGCGGGTGAGCGAAGCGATGCCGCTGAGACGGCCTAGAAAATTGAGCGAAACCCGCTCGGCTTTCAGGAGTTTCAAAAGATCACCGCGCAACCAGCAAACGGTTTGTCCGCGCAAAACGAAGTCACCGTCTTTGAATTGCCAATTTAAGGCCATATCGGGCGCGACAAATTTTACGCAAGAATCAAATATGCGGCGTCCGCACAGCACAAGATCCTCTTTGGCGATCAGCTTCGCGTCGCCAATGACTTCGCTTAAGCCTAAGTTGTCGGTGGTGGCGTCCCCCGAAGGCATGTCCTCAGCGAAGGCTTCTCTGATCATTTCGTTCAGTGTCATCATGGCTCAGTACGGGTGAGAGTCGCGTTCTTGAAGTAATTTATTGAGTTCGCGTTCTATGATTTGCTTGGCCAATTCAGGTACGACTTTCCAGACGACCGATTCGATCACCTCGGCGCTCTGCTCGCGGATGATTTTCTCGAGTTGTTGGGCGCTTAATGATCCGGCCGCAGAAATCGCTGGCGCGGCCGCTGATACGGATGGCCGGGGACGCTCCTCTTCGAGAGCAACGTCGACCAGATCTTCCATCTCTAAATCGGGTGGCGAGAGATCAGGAGCTTTTTGAGCAGCGTTACGATTCGGTGGAGGTGCTACGGAAAACTCATCGGGTTCTTCAGCCTTATCGCCGGGCACGTTGTAGTCAACGGGTACTGAGTCGGGATCCAGATCCTCAGGCTTCATGTTGAGGCGAAATTTTTCGTCGCCGGCCTTTTTCATCTTCGGAATGGAAACTTGTTTGAAGTCTTCTTCTTCAATCAAGTCGGAAGAAGCGTTCTCCGTGGCTTCGGGCGGAGGAGCCTGTTCTTCCAGTTCGGGCATCTTTGGGAATGTCAAAAATTGAGAGAGGCGCTGAGTGTTGGTGCGCGGAACAAGTTCGGTGACGAGTTTGCGCAAGGCGCTCACGTCAAAGGGCTTTTCGAGTTGGGCGTTGGCCATCGACGCTTGGAACTTGTCCTCGTCGAGTTCCATAAAGCCGCTCCACATGAGGACGACGGGTATGTCCTTTAACTGAGGATGTTGCTTCAGTTCGTTGGAGACATCGTAACCATTTTTTTTGGTCAAGAGCACGTCGACAAAGATGATGTCGGGTTTGAAGGATTGCGCCACGGTGGCAACATCGAGGCCGATGTTCACCGGGCGGACTTCCACCGCGAAGTCCTGCAACGCCAATTGAAACACTTTTTTTATTGTAGAACTCTCGTCACCGAGTAAGACGCGTAAAGCCATAAATTTAGTAAAATCGCTTTGTCATTGTTCGTCAAGCGGGGAGATACTTAGTTGGACCTAATATGCAGCTCATTGATCGCTACATCCTAAAAATGTTCATGCTTTATCTCGGCGCGGGCGTGCTCGTGTTCGTGACGCTTTTTCTGACCGTCGACGTGCTGCAGTTCGCGGCACGAAATTCTGACGCGGGTTCGACGGCTCTGATCAGATATTACTCCTATCATACGCCCACGATCATCTATCAGTTGATGCCGGTCGTCTGTTTGATGGCGGTGATGTTCACACTTTCGGCGCTGAATAAATCGAACGAGCTCACTGCTTTGTACAGTGCGGGCACATCGCTGCGCCGGATTGTTATGCCCATTCTGATCGCGGTGGCCGTGGTTTCGGTGCTGTCCTTCGCTCTGGGCGATCAGCTACTTCCTCGGCTGATTCAAAAATGAAACTACGTCGAGTATGTCGAGATCAAAAAGCGGCCTGGACTTTACTCGACGGTAAAGACCAACAAGATTTGGTTTCGCACCGAAAATATTCTGTTCAATATCAAAACTTTGAATCCCGAATCCGCGAGTGCGCAGGGGATTACTCTTTATTACTTCGACCCGAATTGGGATCTGACCCAGCTGATTGCCGCTGCCAAAGTGGAAATGAAGGGCAACATGTGGGACCTGAAGGATGGTCTAGTCACCCTCTTCGCCAGTGAAAGCAGCTTTCCCCTGACCAAAACTTTCAAAGATAAACAGATCACCATGAACGAGGACCTGCGCGACATCCAGGCGACCTCAAACAACTCGGATCTTATGTCGCTCAACGAGCTCAGCCGCTTTATTGCGCGCAACAAAGAAGCCGGCTTGGACACCTTAAAATACGAGGTCGACTATCACAAAAAGTTCGGCTTCGCGTTTGCGGCCTTCGTGATGTCCATGGTCGGTATTCCCTTTAGTGTCGGGGGCACGCGCCAGGGCGGGACGTTCAAAAACGTTGGCATATGCCTGCTGATGGCTTTTCTTTACTGGGTGGCCTTTAGCTCGAGTTTGACCTTAGGCGAGCACGCGGTACTTCCGCCCATCGTCGCGGCTTGGGGGCCGAACGTTTTGGTGACCATGGCGGCCGTATTCTTTATGAGGCGGCTCAAACGTTAGCGGCGAAATCGCCGCTAACGTCGTTCAGGATCATCTTGTTCGGCAAGCTAATTTATGAAAAACGTATCCCCGGTAAAATGAGCCGGTGATGCCCTCAGAGCAGTAAAGCCGTCCGGCAGAGTCCACTTGGATGGCAATATTACAAATGTT
>JBEIHA010000240.1:0-5158 GCA_040381635.1 Pseudobdellovibrionaceae bacterium | reverse complement strand
TTCGACGGACACTCCGTCTTTTTCGAAGGTCATTTTAAGCCGGGAGTTTTCGCTAACGTCGACCATCGTGTCGTTAAAGGCTTTGAACTGATCCTTCGCATTTTCGCATTCGGCTTTGCAATTCTTGGTGAATCCTTCTTGCCAGGCCTCTTGCAGAGTTTCACGGTCAATGCCGCGCAAAAAGACCAGTTCCAAAACCTTACTACCCGGGCTAGCGATCACCTCATTCGCGTCAGTACCCTTCGCACTGAGGTAAAGACCTGCGACGTAGACCTTAAAGTTCATTCCCAAGCGCTTCTTTGTGCGTAAGCCTACGCCGTTCAAGATCAACTTCTGGTTGCCCAGGGTGAGCTCATCGGGGAAGTCGACCTTTTCAATTTGTTTCGCATATGTAGTGGTCCAAACACAGAGCAGCAGTAAACAAGCGGCAACACGTTTCATCACAAACCCCCGGCCAAAGGCCATAAGCACCAGCTTTGCATTATCCCCACACTGCACACCTAGGAGCAACATTTAGATGAAACGCACAAAGTGGAACGATCAGGATCTGATACAAGAAAAGGACAACCAGGTTCGACGACACAAATCGTTCGTCGAGGTTCAAAACACCTGTCCGCTGTGTAACTCGCAGCTCACCATCCGTGTTGAGAGCTATCTGGAAAATTACACTCTGCGTGAAGAAGCCACTTGCCCGAAGTGCCAGGTCCTCGCGCGCGTCAAAGATCATAAAATGCACTAGTGGTCCGTCAAGGCTTTGGCGAGCGTGAAGTCATCGGCGTCAACTTTCCGCCTTGGCCTAGAATCTGATCAAGGATCTAGCCCTAGGGATTCCCGCCAAGTGTGCAGGGAATTCTTTTGCAAGCCTTCGTTGATGAAATGAACGGTCGATTTTAAATCCATAAGGGCTTTGTCGACTTCCGGACGTTTCACTTCCGTGGGCTGGATATTGAATGTGCTTTTGTGTGAAAAGGCCTTCAACGGATGCGAATCGCGACCGAAATCGATCATGATCTCGGGATCAATCAGCCAGTAACTGTAAAATGTGTAGTTGAACGCACGCCCCGGTTTGGCCTGATCGAAAACGCTTTGGCCGATCAATTGTCTTTCGGGCCATTCCACACCGAGCAGATCCAAGACGCTGGGCACTATGTCCACGTGCTGGGTGATTCGATCCACTGAAGTCTTCACGTCTTTTAGTCCGGGCGTATAAATTAAAAAAGGCACGCGCCACGGCCCAATCAAATCGGCGTACTTAGGTTGATCACTCTTTTGCGTATGATCCGCCGTAATCACAAAAATGGTTTTATCAAACCACGGCTTAGTGGCAGCCACTTCAAAAAACTTTCGCAAGGAGTAATCCGTGTACCCAATCGATTCATGAATTTCGAGCGTGCCCCTGGGGAATTTACCCCGGTGCTGAGGCGGAATAAAGTACGGATGATGCGAGCTTAAGGTGAAAACACTAAGCATAACTGGAGCCGGTGCTGCATCGATCGTTTTAATCGCGTACTGCAACATCGGTTCATCAAGAACGCCCCAGTGCTCATCCAGATCGCCCGGATTATCTTTTGGGTACTCATTTAGGCCGACGAAGTTTTCGAAGCCCGCGATACGTGAAAAAGTATCGAAGTGCATCGAGCCATTGTGTGCCCCGTGCAGAAAGTAAGTGCTATATCCCTTCTTACTTAAAATTTTTGGCAGGCAGTCCAGGCGATTGTTGCTAAAATCCGAAGTGATGATGGGTTCGGCCATCATGGCCGGCATTCCGCACAGTACGGCTGGTAAACCTTCGATCGAGCGCCGGGCATTGGCAAAGCTTAAGGGAAAGAAAAAAGACTTCTTCGCCAATTCATCTATGAACGGTGAATATCCCGGATAGTCGTTGGCTGCACCGACGAACTCAAGATTGAAGCTTTCCAAGATGATGATCACGACATTCCAATTTTTGCTCAAAGCCAAAGGCGGACGCGAGAGCGAAGTCATTTCGATCAAATGTTGGATGGGTACTTTGTCGTCCGTGAAGTAGCGCTCGCGCCGAATTTCTCCGCGGGGGCGGCTCTTGATCAAATTGAAGGGCGTGTTTAAGGTCAGCAGACCAATTTGATGTTCAGTGCTAAAGTAAGCGTGCATGGGATGAAGCGGTTTAAATTGGAAACCACCGCGCATTCCGGTGACCGCTAGGCCAACAATTGCTATGCGCCAAAACCAAAAACCGAAAGACTTCCAGTTTTCGCCAAGATCCTGGAAGCGCCTGGCAAACCAAAAGACTAGAAAACTCAACAACAACCACACCAGACAGAAATGCCAGTAGGTCAAAATAACATTGGCCGAGTGCCGCTGTAGATCGTCGCCAATCAAAAGCAAATCGTAAGACGTGCGCTTGCCAATAAACTTAACAAATTCGGCATCAATCACATTGAAGCCCAAAGCGACGCTGTTCAAAACGGTAAAAAGCGTAAGTTCCATGCGCCGAAGCCAAGGGCGCGCCAACCAATTGGACGGCAAAAGCCAAATCAGCAAAACCAGAGCGTTGGTGAAAAGGATAGCCGACAGATCAAATCGTAGGCCCAAGAAAAATGATTTTAAAATGAGATCCAACGATAACGGAGAGTAGAGATTCCAGTTCCAGCCTAAGAAAAACAATCGGCAAATAAAATAAGCCGCAAAGAGCAGCAAAATTCGCTGGAGAATGACCTTTACAAACAATGGCAGCATAAGACTTTGATATTAGAAATCAGAGCCTCGAGAGTCAATGTCTGCCGATTTTAATCTGGCTTTGTCTCAAACGCATGCCCACAAGTCCCAATCCTGAAAGAAGTAACGCCAGCGGACCGACCAACAAAGCCGAAGACAAGTTAAACAAATCCGTCAAGGCACCAATCGAAACATGCATGGCTACGATGCTTAGATTTCCGATGCCGATGATCGCACCGACCGCGCGCGGGGCCTTGTCGCCAAAAGAGATCGCCACTTGATCCATGATCACGGGGAAAAATGGCGCCAGTGTCAGTCCACTGAAGGCCACGAAATAGGGCGAAACCAAAAGTCCCAGAAGATAAAGAGCGCAGGATAAAAACACGCTGGTCATCAGAATCGTCCAGTTGCTAATCGACTTCAGCGGAAAGAACGCCAAAGCCAAGCGACCCGCTAAAAGTAGAACAAAGAAAATAGCCAACTGAGATTCGGCGGCTTCGGGCGTAAAGCCATGTTGGGTGCGTAGCCACAGCACCAGCCGAGTGGAGATCGACAATTCACCCCACAAATAGACGGCGAGCAAAGCCATAAAGCCAAGACAAACCCTTCGGTCGCGCGGCCCCCAGGACTTAGGTGTCTCTTCATGAGCCTTCACTTGGCCGCGGAAATACCAAGCGGGCAAGGCCAGTAAAAGTGGCAGCAACGCGAGTGCGAAAAAAACCGCCCGCCAATCCCATCCCGCCAAACGAAATGAAGTCGCGGTCAATGGCGCAAGCCAGGCCGCTAAGCCATACATCCCTTGAAGCCCGTTCAAATAACGACGACGCGATCCCTCGGGCGCCGCTTCGCAGACCACCACATTTTGTAATGCATTAAGAGTTCCGTAAGCCCAACCGAAGACCCCGGCAAAAACCAGCAGCAGAGCAAAGTCCGGCGCTTGCGAAACGCCGACAAAACCAATCGAAAAAACAACGCTGGTCGCAGCAAGTACCGCCAGAGGATCGCGACTTCGCAGCAAACGATGGGAAAACCAACTGCCAAAGAACGCTAAAAAACTGGTGACGGCAAAAAAGGCACTGCCCGCGGTCCCGCCGAGCTTCAGATCTTCAAGAATTTCGAAAAAGAACGGACCGCGAATGTTGTCGAGTAGCCCTAGAGTTAGCAAACTCAAGTAAGCGAGTGCAATCACCGCTGGCATTTAGGGCACCAAAATGAATTGCGGCCCGCGATCACGCGCGACCGAATGGGCGTGGCACAGCTGGGACAAGGCTTAGCTTTACGATCGTAAACGCAGAAACTGGTTTGAAAATTCCCAGCTTGGCCCTTGGAATTGCGATAATCACTGATCGTGGATCCACCCGCTTTGATCGCCGATTGCAAAACCTCGCGGATACAGGCGACTAGTTTTTCGGCTTCGATTTTCTTCACTCTCCCCGCTTGTCTCGTTGGCGCTACACGCGCCATATACAGGGCCTCGGAAGCATATATATTGCCTACGCCCACCACATTCTTTTGGTTCATTAAAAAACCCTTGATCGGCGCTTTGCGCTTTCGAGTCCCGCTAAAGAGCAACTCGCGCGTGAACTCAGCGCTCAACGGTTCCACACCGAGATGCTTCAGCCATCGATTGGCCGTCACGTCATGTTTGTTGACCAGTTCCAATATCCCGAATCGTCGTGGATCATTGTAAACAAACTTCAAACCCGATTCGAAATGCAACACCACATGGTCATGTTTTTGCGGCGTGAAATCGCCGTCCACAGTGCGCCAAGATCCCGTCATGCCTAAATGATTCAGCAAAATATAGTCTTCGGTCTCAAACAAAAGAAACTTAGCTCGACGGGTGATCGCCCTAAAACTCTGGCCGGGAAGCTTAAGTACAAGTTCCGAACGCAAAGGCGTACGCAAGTTCTTGCGCAAAAGTTCAACACGTTCGAACATCTGCCCAACGGAGCCCTGACTTTCGAGACTCAGGCGTACATTTTCGACTTCTGGGAGTTCGGGCATAGAGCACTTAACTACTTGAAATTATTATTTGTTGCAAGTGCGTTAAGTGCCAGGTGATCCCAGGTGACCCGATTTTGCTTTCTTACAGTTACGTTGCCCGTTTTAAAGGTCTTAACGGATGCACATTAGCTGGCAAGTCTTGCTTTGTTTCCTGCAAGCCTAGCTGGTTAATATGATCCAAGATTTTGAGCGATGTCGTTTTCTGAACTTCGCCATCAATCTTTGAATAGTGATCCGCAAGCTTTAGATCTTTATGCCCAGTCATAGCAATGACAGAATCCAAGCCCATGCCGCCCACTCTTCGCGCTAAGGTTGCCATTCCATGCCGAAGAAAATGAGTTCCTGAATACGGAATTCCTGTTTTCATCTGATGTTGAGCCCACCACGGGAATTAAATATTACACAGAACGACTGCAACCAAAACAAGCTGTTCAATTGGTCTTAGAACTAGATCGCC
>JBEIHA010000239.1:0-5166 GCA_040381635.1 Pseudobdellovibrionaceae bacterium | reverse complement strand
GATTGACCTGGCGGATTTGAATTTTGAAGAGGACATTCACGAAGGGAAAAAGGCCTCCGCCGATTTTATACAAAGTGATATGTCGCGCTTTATCGTGACCGACGAAAAAATCCTCCCCCTTGACGAATTGATCAATAAATACATCGTTTACGCTCTAGGCTTGAATCAAGGTGCGAAAGACCGCACGGCCAAGGATCTAGGCGTTGATCGAAAGACCCTTTACCGAAGAGTTCGCGAGATGGAGCAATCGGGAAATCCGGTAATAAATTAAGTGGAAGCGATCTTGTGCCATTGCTCAAGCAGCGAGAGCTGGCGTTGGGCTTCGTGAAAGTCCTGTTTGTCGCCGGCGACTTCCAGTTGAATTGCCACTTTCTCTAGATCCATGTAGCCGAAAGAGGCCGCGTTGCCTTTGAGTTGGTGACCGATGCGCTTGAATTCATCGAAGGATTTCAGAACCAAGGCTTCGCGCAGGCTTTCGATGTCCTTCAGACGTCTTTCGATGTACTTTAGGCGGGCCTCTTCAGGAATTATAAAGTCATGGTCCATATTGGTAATCTACCAAAGCGGTTTAACCAGCGCAATCACTCGATCAACTTTTGCCCTCTAAGGTCCCGGCCGGCCCCGCGGAGCTGAGGCAATTCACCTCACACTCAAATTCGTTTCACTTCAAATCCAATATCGGCCGCTAGACAAATTTTCCGCGGTGGCGGGCGAATTGCTTTCTAACAAGGTAGAAAAACGTAGATGAAAACAACGGAGGATATATGAAAGACGAATTCACCACCAAAACTAAAGAGTCCAGCAACGGCAAATGGGTCCCTAAGCAAGAGGCACAAATGGACAACGAGGCTGTTGCGCCTTCAACCCTTTCGATGCCCGACGGAAGCGCGAGCCAAGTTTACGATCGAGTCGTGTCCCGCGGATCGGAAATGCTGTCGAAAGTGGATCTAAGTCGCGGCACCAATCTCGTGCGCGACTATCCTATCCGAGTCAGCCTCGGCGGAATGATTCTGGGCTTTCTTCTGGGCGCCTTCGTCTTCCGCCGCCGGGAATAGACGATCCTTCCCGTTAAGGAACGAGGCCCGGTTTCCCCGGGGCCTCGTTTTATTTTTCTAGAATCTCGGCCAGCGTCTTCGCGATCGTCTGAGTGTACTTCGGCAAACCGGATGTGATCCCGGTGGGCGTGTTTAGCTTTTCTCCACCGTTACCCATCAAAATATCTTTTACACCGAGCGATACCGGCCCAATCCCGTAAGCTTTGTCAAATGTCGAAGACTGCATCCCGAAGACCAACAGACTTGTGACAATTGTTTTGCTGGCGTCCTTAGGGTGTTCCTGAAAAATGGCAATGACTTTGCCATAGATCACCAATTGATTGAAATAAAACATATTCTGTTCGAGCACCCCGCGCACCGGAGTGTTGATCCCGGTAATGGTGGCTACTGGTTTTCGTTTTCCCCATTCCGCTTCCGAAACAAAGAAGCGGAGTTCCGACTGGCTGGCCATGCCGCGATCTTTTTTGTCGAAGTCATCTTTGGCGAGGATCGTGTTGTAGAACTTCGTGAACTTTTGGTAGCCGTCGCTGAAGATCAAACAGGATTCCACGCAAACCGATCGTGAGGTATTCGCGCACCAGGCTTCGCCGGGCCTTTGCGATTCGGCCATGCTCAGTTCTCTGGCTGGGCGCTCGATAAACTTGTCGGTCGGCGAATTGCACAACGCTTGGAAGTTCGGCAGGTTCGGCTGACCGGCGACCACTGGCATGGTTTGCTGGGGAGTGATCGGTCCGTGCTTCAGTTCGGGATCCAGGCGGCGCATAAAATCCACGCTCACGTAGTCCTGTAGCTTAATGTTGACTGAGGGTTTGTTAATCACCGTTTTGGCTTTCGCCATGTAAATTGTCATTTTCTCGGTCACACGCTGCTTGCGGCGGCGGGTGAGAGTTTCGGGTTCTTTAAAGTTCTCATAAAGATTTAAGAACTCGGCTTCGGGCCGGGTGATCCATTCGCTGAATGGCGGCGGATTGGCGGTGAACTGAAAGTACACTGTTCCAGCAGCCATCGTGTCTGCATTTACGCCGCTAAAGTTGGCGCTCTCGGGAATGACTTCGATCTTTTTGCCTTGCGCGAAGGCGGGAGCGCTAAAGGCGAGCGTCATGGCCAAGATGGATATAACTTTGTTCATTCTTAGTCCTCTCTCAATTTAAAAAACACGGGCTGGGCAAAAATAGGTTCTACTTTACGACCGCGGCGGTTCCACAGATCGTGCGGTTCTTCGGCGCCCGGCTGGTAGCGATCGCCGGCGGCAGTTTCTTCTGTTTGATCGGGCTGCTGCTCTTCTTCATCGAGGTGCGCGACCTGATCGTCGGGGTCATCCACCGGATCATCCGGCATCAGAGGCAACATCGCGAGTTCCCGATCGCTTAAAAGATCTGTGCGGCGGTCCAGCGGGCGGCGAGTCACTTTATCCAAACGATACACATCTACGCTACCAAGTCCCGCTATCCCGTCGGCGGTAGCTTCATAAATTTGATCGCGAATATCCGCGGGCGCTCCCGGTAAAGGTGAACGCTCTTTCAAAATTTGAAATGTGGATTCGAAGACTTTTTCGGCAATGGGCAAAGCTACGCGGCCTCCGGTGAATTCTCCGCCGAGATTGGCGCGGATGCGGCGGCTATCGTAGCCCACCCACACGGCAACCGTCACATCGTTCGAAAAACCAACAAACCAGGCGTCGTTTTGATCGTTTGATGTTCCGGTTTTTCCGGCGACCGATCCGGCCCATCGTTTTAGTCGCGTAGCCGTTCCGCGCACCAAAGTGCCTTCGAGAATTCGGCGCAACTGATAAAAGGAAATCCGGTCAATGCTTCGTAGGGGTTGAATATTGAAACGTGGCCGCTCGTAAACCGTGCGACCATCTTTGACGATCTTGTCCACGAATTGCGGCGACGGTTTCAGTCCGTCGTTAGCCACCGTAGCATAAGCCACGGCCATATCGATCAAACGGGCCGGCTGTGCGCCGAGCACGAACGGATAAACTCGCTCGGTTCTTTTGTATATGCCAAGTTCCTTAGTGACGCCTTGAACGTAATCTAAACCTTCGGCCGGATTTCCGCGTGACCCCATCGCGGCCATGATTCGCGCTGTGGGTAGGTTCAGTGATTTTTCGATGGCCTGCCGAATGGTGACCAAACCGTTACCAGCTCCGCTGTAGTTTTTTGGCGTCCACTCGTGTCCGCCTTTGTTAATAGGCGGGAATGAAATCCATTCATCCGCGATCAAGGTGTTCGGTTGATAGCCCAAGTTCAAAGCAGAGAGATAAATAAAGGGCTTGAGCGTCGAGCCCGTTTGGCGCGCGGTCTGCGTGACTCGATTCAACTGACTGGCGGCGTACGAAAAACCACCGGACATCGCTAGTACTTTTCCGGTTTTGTTCTCCATAACCACGATCGCACCTTGCACGGTCGAAGGATTGCGCAATTCTGCACGCGGATTTTTTCCGGCGGTGACGTTGACGAAAGCCAAATCATATAACTTTAGCGTTTCCGTTCCGCGACCCGTGACCGGCATCGTGCGTCCGTCCGGCAGGCCCACAAGCATCGGCTGATTAACAAACGAAACCCGACCGTCACGTCGATTCACTTGGGCCCGCCTGGGGGTCTGAATGACCGCGGCCAGCGTCCATTGGACGTCGAATAGCTTCGGCCTAACTTTCGGCAATACCTCCTGCCAGGTTTTTTTATACTTCTCGATGTCGCCGGCAATTGAGCCCTGCGGCCCCTTAAATTGCGAGCGGCCCGCGGAAGCTTCGTAATTGCGCAGGCCATCTTGCAAAGCTCGGTCGGTGGCTTTCTGCAAATCCGAATTCAACGTTGAATAGACCGTGTAGAAACCTGAGGTCAGGGACGGAATATTCGCGACTTGTTTAACCTGACGATTGATCTCGTCAATAAAGTAAAAGCCGCCCTTTGTGCGAGGTGGCTCGTAGGCGATCAATTGAATTGGCTCAAGGTTGGCCGCGGTGGCATCTGCTTCGCTAATGAATTTGTCTTCGGCCATTCGACCTATCACGTATTCGCGGCGGTCGCGCGCACGGTCGGCATGTCGTTCGGGATGGTAGAAATTCGGCCCGCGGGTCATTCCGGCCAAGAACGCGGCTTCGGCCCGGGTCAACTGCTTGGCCGATTTACCGTAATAGTTTTGCGCGGCCATCTCGATGCCCCAAGAAGCTCGTCCTAAAAATACATAATTTATATAGAGTTCGAGGATTTCGTCCTTGCTCAAAAGCTTTTCAACTCGTGTAGCCAGCACCATCTCGCGCATTTTACGCTCAAACGTCAGGTCGTCGCCGACCAAAAGGTTTTTCACCACCTGCTGGGTGATGGTGGAGCCGCCCTGTGGCCGGCCTTTTCCGCCTAAGTTGGTCGCGAACGCGCGCACGATGCCGCGCAAATCAAGACCGTTATGTTCAAAGAACCTTTTGTCTTCAGCCGCCACAAAGGCCTTCGCCACGTGGTCTGGAAGTTCCTTCAGCGAGATCCAACGGCGACGATTGTCGTCGGAGTAAACTTCCGTGAACTTCACGTCGTTCTGATCCAATAAAATCGAGGCTTCCGGCAGACGCATGCCCTTGAGCTTCTGGTGATCGGGCAAAGTTCCAATCGAAGCGTTGAAAAACTTGATGACCTCATCCAACTTGATAGGTGAGTTTTCGACTTTCTCGTTTTTGCAAAACTGTTTGTAAGCCGCTTGCAGAGCGGGTAGATCCACAGCCTTCATGAGCTTGCTCGAAAATGTTTCGGGCGCCGCTTGGCCCGGCGTTGTCGCCGCGGCGATGGCATTGGCCTCGGCCTGCGCTTGATCGGCTTTGTCTTTTTCGGTTTTTGCGTTGCCCAACATGATGTCGAATAGAAAATCAAAATCAAGGTCTTCGGCCTTAAACTCTTTGATGACGGTGCTGCAACCTTGGCTCAAAATCTGTTCGACTTCGGCCTGTTCGGCGACGGGGTCGAAGCTCGTTTTGAATTGCTCAGGCGGCTTGTTAAAAAGCTGGCTCAGCGTTATGCCCACGGCGAGAATTTTGATGATCAATGCGTTCATAGACATCCTGAATATTTAGGTGACAAGCTGTGTACCAAAGACTATGCCGCAATGCACTAAGAGTGCG
>JBEIHA010000238.1:0-5170 GCA_040381635.1 Pseudobdellovibrionaceae bacterium | reverse complement strand
GCTTTAAAATTCTACGCTTCGGTCCGTTTGGACGTCCGCCGTATCGGCGCGATCCAAAACGGTGAAGAAGTTGTTGGCAATCGCACGGCCGTCAAGGTCGTGAAGAACAAGATGGCGCCCCCGTTTGCGAAGGTGGAATTCGATCTTATGTACGGTGAAGGGATCAGCGCCGAAGGCGACGTTCTGGACATCGGCGTGAAGAAAGAAATGATCGAAAAGTCGGGTTCGTGGTTCTCTATTAAAGGGGAGCGCATGGGTCAGGGGCGCGATCAGGCGAAGAATTTCTTAAAAGAAAACCCTGAGATGATGATCTCGCTGCGCAAGCAAATCTTGGAAGCCTACAACATCGGACCGAAGAGCGAAGCTCAGAAGTCCGACGCGGTAGCCGCCCTCGCCCAAAAAGCTTCGGACAAGTCTGCGGACAAAGCCGACGCCAAGCCCGCGATGAAAGCGCTACCTGCGAAAGCCCCGTCGAAAAAGTGATGTACTCAAGCCTCCGCGAGGAGGCTTGAGCTTTTAAAGCGAAGATCCTGATCAAAGCCCCGCCAAACCGCGGGGCTTTTGATTTTGCGGCCGGATAGCCCTCGTGGACCAATGAAGAGGCCGAAGCGGTGAAGGGCCAGTCCGTGTCTTTCGCGAAGGGTAAATTTATCGTCGGCTTCCCTGGACAGATCGCCCTACCGGAACCCGGACAAGCCGTGGCCTTCGGCGACGGTGTGAGTTTTTGTTTAGGGAAGAAGTGAATCACCCGCGACGCCGCGGGTGATTGGAAGAACTCTGTTTGAACAGAGTAAAGTTAATCCAAAACCATTTTGTTTAGCCGATCGGCAAGCCTGACAAGGCCTCGAAACCATTGAGCATCCTCAAGTTAATTAAAGTAATAGTTAAATTTAAGTTAATAATTTAATTAGCTTAATCTTTCGGGCCTTGTGGATTTCAATTACCTTCCGTGTATACGAACGGTCCAATGACGGACCTTCAAGCCAAGGACAAACTTATGTTGAAAGCTATTTTTCTCTCATTGATTATGATTACCGGACTCTGCGCCAATGCGGAGCGTATCCCGGCAAAAAATTTTGGTCTGCCGCCCGAAACCGGTTACCTAGAAGCGGTGACCCCGGATGAACATTGCGACCCGCGAACCGACGTCTTGCTTCGGAGCAGCGACAGTTTTGAGTTTATCACCAAGTGTGACGGTTCCAACATCGGTTGGATCACGCGCTACATTTCCCCCAGCGACTTGCGTCCCGATGATGAATCGCCCGGCGATCTCTTCGACATGGAAGTCGACGTTGGAACCGTATATGACCGCTGGGGAAATCGTTCGATCAATGTTTACGTTTGCGACATTACTCGCGAACAAGAGCTTGCTGAGTTCCCCCAGGTTCAGCCGGCCAAAGACGCGCAAGCTATGTATAAGAAAATGATGGGAAATAAAGCGAATGGCAAAACCCAAACTGTGCAGCTGTTCTTCAACGAATTCTTATATTCGGGGAAGTGCATTGGCGGTGTGAAAGGCTTAAATGGCCGGCCTCGTACCGATGGGTCTCTGGACCACATTCAACAACCCTAATTTTTAACTTCGAAAAAGTCGATCGTGTGGCAGTACAAGACTTCTTCCTTTGACGGCCGCACGATATCCATATTTTGCTCAATCAGGTCCAAAATTTTTTTGCGGATTGCAGCGACGTCTTCTTTCGATAACGAGTACGTCACAGAATAGTGAAGATCCTCTTCTCGCCTCTTATCTAAAGAATGAATCGCCTGCATCCTCCAATTGGAATGCAGTTGCTTTACAAAACGCGAATCTTTCGGCAGGTGAATATGACTTGGACCAATCGCATAGTTGTTACCCTGAAAAACGGCGAGTCCATTTCCGGTCAAAAAATCTAAAGTTTCGCGCACCAATCCGTCTTCAAGATGAAAATGCTTAACCAGTGCCGCGGCTGTCTGCAGTTGTGGGATTGAAAGAGCAATGTGGATCGCGCTGATGTACCAGTGACTGTAATAAAAGGCCTGATCATGCTCCGAGATAGATTTATTTTTGGCCACCCGGGTTTTGATATCGGTGCGCTTGGCCGAGATTTCGTTGATCTTGTCTTGGAAATAATCTTTCAATTCGTGAATACCCGCGCGCTCTTTTTGTACCAACAATAAGAAGTATTCGGCGGCTTGTGGGTCATGCGCGAAAAACTGGTTCACACGGTAAGCTTGCTCCAAACTGAGGTTTGCGGCTCCGCTTAGGACCTGCGAGAGGTAGGCCGTTTGACAGCCTAGGTGCCGTGCAAGGTCACTTCGCTGTCCCGTGCGCTTGTTCTTGCCGCCCAGGGCATCGACCAGAAAGGAGCGATAATCGCGGTAATCATAGATATAGTTTTTGCCCTTCATTCGGATACTTAACTCCTAAATTAATGCTCAAATTAAATAATATCATTATTTTAACTTAAATTATCTATTGTTGTGGGGAGCTCTCGGTTAGATTTCATCGTGCCGCGTTATAATCGACTGGCGGCATATATATTGAACTTTCGGAGGCTTACATGAAATTCGCATGGTTTCAGACAAAAATCCTGATTTGCGTGATTGGCTTATTCGCGAGCGCTTGTTCGCCTTCGCAAAATCGTCAAAACCACGGACCGACAAACGCGCCGAAAAATCAGGATGACGGATCCAGCAGCGGCGGCGGTAGCTTCGGTGATGAAAGCTCGCTCGCCATCTTGCGGTGGGCCGCCGACGATCTCGCGATGCAGATCGAAAACTCAAGTCCTGAGATTTACAAAAATCTTCCCGCCGGTTGGACAAAAGAAAAGTTGGCCAAAATTATCCGTGACGTCGAGCCGACGTCAAAAAATCGCGAGACTTACCGAGTTCCTGACGTCAGCCGTTACGGTCAGCGCTTGATGTTCAATTACGGTAAGACTCCCGAAGGCACACCGTTCATAACGTCAACGAAACTTTTTATGGACGCCTACTCGCATTTCGAAGTGAACAGCCGACCTAAACATGATTTTTACGCGACCCTTGAAGAAGTGAAGTTGAAGTTGGCGCACGAGACGGCGCACTTGATGGGTCTAGGGGTCAGCAAAGAAACCGACATGACCGAAGCTCGAAAATTCGCACTTGGACTGATGAAGGCTCTGGATTCGGACAATATCGAGTGTTTGCCGGCGGCAAGTCTTCCGCGCGAATCCTATCCACCGCTCGAGGCGGGATCCATCGATTCTGGTTTGGACAATACTAAGTACAGCGAGGAATCGCCCGAAGAAACACAGCGACAGGCGCAAGAGTATCTCGATGAGAAAACGCGCGCTTTTGTTTTCAACCGCCCTTCGGGTCGATCTGCGCAGCCCAATAATTATGAGGCGCGATGCCGTGAACTGCCTACCAACGGAGGCACAACCGTTCGCAAGTGCCGAGACGATGAGCGCGATCAAAAATATAGCTCAGGCCATATATCCGTCTTCGCCCCACGAGATTATGAGGGTTCGTTCGGTTTGCTCTCAGTGATGACTACAGTTGAAACGGGCCAGCGCGAATACGGATTTCCAGAAGGATATTTCAGTTTTAATATGATTGATCTTCGTAAAGCTGTTTTGGGTGAGGCGGGTTATCGCTCGAATTACAAATACTCAAAAGAAGTTCGCATGAACGACAGCTTCGACGATTACATGGACTACCGCATATTGAAGACTTCAATCCATGAGCTTGAATTCGAATCCTTTCCCGCCTTGATGCAAGAGAACTGGTCGAATTATCGTAGCGCCGGCATGCACAGAGTTCAGATCGGCTTCAAAGACGGCAAGGTCAGCACGGCGAAACTCGTGATTACCAAAGACCACAGCCAGTGGTTTGACGAAAAAGTCATTGTGCCCGAAATTCGAATCGAAATCCCGCTGAATTGCGTGCGCTCGTTCAAAGCCTTGGACTAGAGATCCGCTACCGGATCTCCAAATCCAAACTAAAATTCAAAACCCCACCGGCCGAACAGCTATCCACCTTCAGCTGACCGCCCAGACCATTCGGGCGGCAATCCACCAGCAAGTAATTGCGCTCGCCCGCGGCGATAATGCGCCTGGCGTGGTTCGATAGTCCGGGAAGTCCGCGGAACTTTTCGCTGTGAATAGAGGAAGAGGTGAGCTCAAAAGTCTCATAACCAAAGGCCGCGGGCTCGATGCGCGAGACCTCGCTGTAGTGCACGTCGCCCGAGATCAGCCCGACTCGTTTTTCCAAGCCGGACAAAGCTGACTTAAAAGCTTCGAACTGCGTAGGATGATCCCCGCTGAAAGACTCTTTGAAAATCATCTGCGGAAAAATCTGCGAGCCGTTCACGATCCAGCTTAGGCCCTCAAACCCAGCCACTTTTTCTAGCATCCATTCTTCCTGCTCGCGGCCCCAGTGGGCGTAGCGTTCGCGCGAAAAGCCGGCGATGCGGAAGCTGCGGTCATCCATCAATAGAAACTGCTGACCGTTGAAGCGAACCGCACTGCTGATGCCCGGGCCGCGCTCCAACACGGAACAAAACTCAGGATTCATCGCGAAAAAACTTAAAAAATTCTTTTGTGATTCGGCCACGAAGGGATAGTTCTTGCCCGTATCGTTCAAACCAAAGTCATGATCGTCCCAGGTTGCAAGGATCGGAATAAGCTTGCGACTAAAATAGATTTCTAACGTTGCTCGCGCTTCGCTAAAGCGACGCCACATGCGCGCGGGGCTGGGATCACCCGAACTGCCGTAGTCGCAGTAGGTGCTGTCGCCGGCGAAGACAATCACGTCCGGCTCGCGCGCGACCAGATCTTGCCAGATCGCGGGCGAATGCCGAAATTCATCCATGCACGAGCAAATCGCGAAGCTTAAGCTTTCTTTGCTCACGTCGAGCAGTTTAAATTCACGAACATCCGCCACCTCACCGGTGAAAGAATCGAAAAGTGTGAGGGTGTAGCTTCCCCTAGGGTCCAAGTTCGAGAAATAAACTTTTGAGATCGAAGTGCGTTCTCCGTCCATCTCCAGTCGTTCCACGTGGGCGGGAGCATGGCGGTTGCCGAAGAGATCCTCGGCCTTAAATAGGTAGCTGGAGTTGACCGAGTGAACGACCGAGAACTGGGTTCCTTTGTCATCGGTGGCGCCCTGAACGATCGACGGTGAAGTGCGCCGAGCAGATGCGGCGGCGGCG
>JBEIHA010000237.1:0-5214 GCA_040381635.1 Pseudobdellovibrionaceae bacterium | reverse complement strand
CGCCGGTCAGCTCCTCGATCAATTCAAAGATAAGTTGTCGGTCCTTTTCTGAAATCATTGAGCGCTTTAGTTCCCGGTTCCGGTTCTACGGAAGCTCGGATCGTCCGCATTCAAATCATCATTCGGAGTCACTTTGTTCAGCGATGCGCTTTTCTGCGCCAAGCTCTTGACCAACGAAATATGATCGTCGCGTTCATCGGCTGGCACGTCTTTGGCCTGAGTCTGAGGCTCGACTTTTTCTTGGCGCGTTTTTTTCTTGTAGTCCGTTTCGCGCACGTAAAGACTTAAGCCCTCGGTAACGGCTATAACATTGTGACTCAACTGACGAACGCGCTCGGCAATTTTGAACATTTGCTCGGCGCCCTTTTTGTTGTGTAAAGCAGTCTCGTCCATCTGATCCATCGCGCGTGCGGTTTGCTCAACGCCACCCTCTTGCTCTAAGGTGGCCTCGCCAACTTGGTTGACCTTGTCTGAAATGGCGACGATTTGTTTGGCGATTTCATTAAAGCGCTTCAAGGCCTCACCGCTGACTTCTTTACCGTCGCGGACGCGGTGTTGGACGGCATCAACGATCTGGGCCACGCGTTTCTGGCTGTTCGCAAGAAGTTGGTCGATTTCTTTCGAAGCGCTTCCACTCATCTGCGCCAGCTTTCCTACCTCTTCGGCGACCACGGCGAATCCTCGTCCGTACTGGCCGGCGCGCGCGGCTTCGATGCTGGCGTTAAATGACAGCAATTGAGTTTTAAAAACGATGTCATTGATGATCTGTGTTTTTTCTTTGATGGAACGAATGATCTCTTCAAAACTTTGCAATTGTGAGTTGGCTTGTTCAATGGCCACCATCGAAGATTCCATGCGATTCATGATCTGGCTTCCGTCAACCGTCTTGTCGTTCACGGTGGCCGTCATGTTCTGCACTTCACGAACATGGTTCGCCGTCTGCGAAAGCATGCTACGAATTTCGGCAATCGAGGCGACGGTTTCCTGCACGGCGGCCGACTGTTGGCTGGATGCACTCGACAGATTTTCACTGGCGTTTTTGAGCGTCACCGAAGTGTCATTGTTTTGGTCCGTAAAGCTATGAAGATCACGCACAAAGCGGGTCAACTCATGGTCCAGCTTGCGGGTCATGTTCCAGATGTAAACCGCCGGAATCACCAGCGCCGCTAGCGCAACCGGCACTAAAAGCATCATCAACGACCGGATTAGACCTAGCAGATCTTGTTCATAATTTCCCGAAATTTGCGCCGATAGCGCATTGAGCTCGGCACGCATTTCACGCAATAGTTCACTAAATTCATCCTGTTTGGCGATCGCCGTGTCAAATTTGTTGTCAGCGAAAGCGGCCGCGGCCTCTTGTCCGATCGCATTGGCTTTTTCAAAATTACTGCGTAATAATCGAATTTCACCGGCCCAGGCATAACCCGAGTTTTCCTTTTCCATTTGGCCGATGACGTCCAGAAAAGTTTCGTTGGCTTTGCCCATACTTTCGAGCTGTTGCGAATTTCCCATTCCCTTTTTCGCAAAGATCAAATCGATGTTTGAAGTCACCTGTTCCAGCGATAATCGAAGATCTAGAAAATGCCGGGCATTTTTGTTGAGCGCTGCGTTTGTGCGCTTCGCCGAATCTTGCGCCTTGATGATCGCGTAAAGCGACAGGCCCGAGAGCACAAACACCGCGCCGACCACGATAAGTAGCGCTTTGAAAATGCGGACGCGAATTGTGTCTTTTGTTTTCGCAATTTTGTTCACGTGAAATCCCTCCGGGTTTTTGCCCGCTACATATATTATCCTTTCGGAATCATCCGATGATTGCATGAGGGGATGCAGGCCTTGGTCTAGTCTAGGACTCTAAGATGGACGGGTATTTCCGAAATCGACTTCGACGTAGAAGGATCCCATGGGCGTGACCATGGGCATTATCGTCAACTGCGCCGCCGGCGAGCGTTTGATCCGCGGAAAGTCGGGCTTTTTGAGTAATCGCGGGATCGCCGAGGGCAAGCGAAAGGATTCTTTGTCGTTCAGATTCGATTTTGCGTGGCCGTAAATCATATTAAGAAGTTCAAGCGCCATGCTTTCCATAAGCTCGAGGTCGATCACCGTATTGGGTCCAAGCATAGCGCGTGCTAGGCGTTCCAAAACTTTTGCAGACGAGCAAAGTCGGAATTCCGCTTGAAGAAAGTCATTGTTTACGTTGATGGCGGAAACCATATCAAATTGATTTAATGGTACTTCTTCCGCCCGAGCCGAGTAGTTCTCGTCGCAAGAAACGGTCGACTGCAAAGTCGTTTCTACCGCGGCGAAGGCCGCCTGCGCTAGGTAGCGAAAAAGCAAACGGCGGATCTCGCTCGTCGTTAGGGTCTTCTTATTATACAGGTCATTGGGGAAGTTCACGATGCGGTTGAATGTTGACTCCAGTCCGAGCTTCTTGACTTCCTTAGCCAATGCATCGCTCATGTTGACGGAAATCAGCTTCATATTTTTCGACTTCAGTCGCTCGGAGAATCCATAAATCTCTTTGAAGAAGGACGGCGGTAAAGTCGAAGAAATCTTGAAATCCAGCAAGTGCATGTCGACGACTAGCTTTTCCCAAACAATAAACTTGGCTTGAAGAGACGCAATGCTTTCTTCCGTCACGGAGGAAGGCACCTTGATATAGTTCACGCCTTCCATGATTTGATTTTTAAAATCGCTCGGTGCCAAAATTGGTTCCTTAGGTCTTCGGAGGAATTTTTAAGATAGCGCAAATCTTCTGCTTCACGATAGCGTCCGGAAACGGCTTTACGATGTAGTCGGTGACTCCGCTCATTAACGATTTAAGGATGGCTGCTTTTTCGTTTTCCGAAGTGATGAAGATCACCGGAGTTTTCGTGAGTTTCGGATTTTCGCGGATTTTTGCTACTAGCTCTATTCCGGTCATGTTCGGCATATTCCAATCGGAAAGAATAAGATCGACGGACAATCCTTCGAGCATTTGTAACGCCTGCTGACCGTCCACTGCTTCGTAAATATTATCGACACCTATCTCTTTACACACTTGCTTAAGTTTCATTCGAACGGTTTTCATATCGTCCACTATTAGAATACTTTTTGAAGCCATTTTGGTCCCCGCCTGCTGAACCCCTATTATATGGGGCGATTTCTATATTTGTAAATACAGGCCTTTGGGCGGGCCACTTGATTGAGACTGCTTCCCGAAAGTGGTAGCTTTAACGTATGACAAACACTCTTAATCAGGATTTGCTTAAAGCCTTCTTCGAAGATGCGCACGACGTGCTTCAAGAGTGGGAGAAAGTGACCCTGAGCCTCAATCCCGGCGATAGCGTTAAGGCTTATGAACCTATTTTACGTTGTGCCCACAACTTAAAAGGAAGTGCGGCGATGACCGGCCTGCCCGATTTGCAGGCAAAAATTCACCGTATAGAAGATTATTTAGTGAAAATACGCGACCTTGGTCGGGGCCCAAGCGCACAAATCATCGCCGCCTTTTTGCAAGTCGAACAAATGCTGCGACGCTGGGTTGAAAAAATCAAGACCGAGCCCTTTCATGTCGAGGACACCACCGCGGTCGAAAACTCTCTTGCGCTTTTGGTGAGTACCGGGTCGGAATCCCAAGTCGACCCCGGTGCCGCTTCGGAATTACCAACTCAAACAACTAAGATTCAGAAGAGCAAGAATACCGGCGATAGTTTGCGCGTCTCCGTGGGAAAGCTGGATCATTTGATTCAGCTGGTAGGCGAGATATCGCTTCAACAATCGATCTTAGAACGCGTGTCTAAAGAGGGCACTCTCAATTCCGCGAACATTCGCGCGGTCATTGATTTAAAGACTAAACTGACTCAGGATCTGCAGGATGCTGCGCTATCCCTGCGTATGATTCCGGTCGCTGGACTGTTTCAAAGAATCGAGCGCGCGGTGGTCGAAACGGCGCACCAGCTGGGTAAACAAGTCAACGTGCGCCGAATCGGCGACGAAGTTTCAATGGACAAGTTGGTGGTCGACGGAATGCTTGATCCCCTAATACATATCGCGCGCAATGCCGTGGACCATGGCATTGAATCCATAATGGAACGAGTAAAGGCGGGGAAAAGCCCAACAGGCGAAATTAAAATGTCGGCCGAGAACAATGCCGCCGGGGTGACTATTCACTTCGAAGACGACGGCAAGGGTATCGACGCTGAGCGAGTTTTCGAAAAAGCGATCGAGCGCGGATTGGTGTCCGTAGGTGATTCACTGACCGACACGGCAAAATTGAATTTAATATTTCTGCCAGGACTGAGCACGGCCGAGCAAGTCACCGAGTACAGTGGGCGTGGGGTTGGTATGGACGTCGTGGCCGATACCGTTAAAAAAATGGGTGGGCGCGTAGAGATCTACAGCACGGGAGGTCGAGGCACTCGCTTCACCGTTTCGCTGCCTACTAATCTTTCCATCCTAGACGCTTTGATCGTCAAAGTGGACGGCTGTCAATACGCAATACCTACGCAAGATCTATCGGAAGTCGTTGATCTACGCGAATTCCGCATTCAAACTGTTAATGGGGGCGATGGGAACGTGATCGATCTGCGCGGAAAAATTGTACCGGTAGAAGATCTCGCGTCTTTTCTAAAGAGCGGGGCTACTACCCCATCCAGCTCAGCGGACAAAGCAAACCGTTCACGCCCCGGAATAATTGCTCTTCACCGGGAAGATCTCGTCGCGCTTGAAGTCGACGCCGTCATCGGGCAACAGCAGATCTTCGTGCGCCCATTGACCGGCCATCTCGCGCCCATCGGATTCTACGGCGGCTCGACGATTCTTTCGGACGGTGAGCCCACGATTATTTTGAACTTGCCGGAAATGGCTCGCTTGTATTTCACTTCTCACTAAGGATTGCGAACACGTGTCAGACGAAACCAACAATCAAGATACGCACAAATACCTAATTTACCAATTGGGAACCGAGAACTTCGCTACTCCTCTTATTGAAGTTCGCGAAGTCATTGAGTTCCGGGCCGCCAAGCCCATTCCCCACACTTCGATTTTCTTTAAAGGTGTGATCAATATTAGGGGGGAAATCGTGGGCGTCGTGGATTTGCGTGAACGATTAAACATAACGGCCTCGCCTACCCCGATGGCCCAACTGATCTTTGAAACCGAAAATGGTCCACTGGCCGCCATCGTCGACCGCGTGCATTCGGTGACCATTATATTGGAAAAAGACCTCGAGCGTCG
>JBEIHA010000236.1:0-5225 GCA_040381635.1 Pseudobdellovibrionaceae bacterium | reverse complement strand
TGTTACCGTTTTGTATGGACGTACACGCGGACAACATAAATAAGTATAGAAAAATCGAAGATTTCGTCATTTCGACCCCTTCCCCAACTTGAATTTATCACCGAAGCCGGGTTTTCTGATTTCTACAGCAACTTCAAAATAGCGGCCACCAATGCCACGGCCAAGTTCGTCACCACCGTGGCCATCGCGCCAAGCTTGACCACGAGTCGATACTCTAACTGGGTGATGTCATTTCGAACATCTTTGATATCTTGTTTTGTTGCCAAATCACCCTCCTGATGGGCTTCGGCTTGTTCGCGCGAAACTCCGACTACTTTTAATTCCTTAGCATATTCTAACGCATTAGCGTGGCACTAGGCTTATTCAGCAACCAAATGGAAAATCTGTTGGGTATGTGGCCCCAGCTGAAAGGTGGGCAACCAAACCGTGCCTTTCGCGCGCTCCTGACGATACTGGGGGTGGTATGGTCCACCCCAAATGCCCTGGTTGGTGCCCCATGAATTCAATATTTGAAACTGACATTGCTTAGAAGACGAATCGTAATCTTGGCCTACGAGCAAAACGGCATGGGGCTCGCGACAAAATCGGTTGTCCGCGCGGGGATCAAGGAAGACTTCGGCGCAGAGGTAAGTGATCAGGGGCTGCGCGTTTTCACGAATGAGGGCCCTGGACACCCCGGGCAATACTATTTTACCCCAGTTCTCGTACTTTAATTTGCTATACTGGATATTATGGATGGAATTTCGCGCGTAGGAAACTTTTTCTCCGTTGCAATAGGCCTTACGCAAAACAAAGTCAGCGAACTTCATTAAACGCTCATTCTTCAACTCCGCTTTAAAATCGATTGTCAGCTGGGAAATCTTGCGTAGAATTCCCAACATTGCAGGCATGCCGACAATACTTTCTGGCTTTATTTTTAGGGCCTTATAAAAGATTGCATTGGTAGTGGCCGAAAAATGAGAAGTTTTGGCAGCCAAATCCGTATAGACACCCAGCAGTTTGAGCAACCCTTCGCGTGTTGGCTTTTCGAGAAGATCGGTTGGAATATCCGGCGCCGCCTGGAAACCTTGGCCCATCTCTCGGTAAGCAAGGTCCAGATCCATCAAAAACTTTTCGCGCTCATGGGGCGGAATTTTTTCTAGCTCATTCATTTGGCAGCCCTGGTTGTCGTTCAGATACTGAATCACGCGCTCCGACCAGCCGCCGTCGATGTTTTTACTGAGGGTTTCGTACTTCCGATCCAAATTGACCGCTACGGACGTGAGCGTGACAGAAGTTCTTTTCTGAGAATGCCCGGTCGAATTATTTAGATAGTCCAAAGCGCGCACCCCGGCCTCAGCATAACAAATACCGATCCGACCTTGATTCGCCACTTCATATTTCGCCAAAAGCTTTCCGTCGTCGAGAAGCGAAGTGCGCAGACAGTCTTCAGGCCGTGAAACATGGTCCAAGCGGGATAAGGCCGACTTTAATTCGCCCAAGCCATACCTTTCAAGCTCGGCGGCGGCCAGCGCGAAGGTTTGCGCGTAATCAAGTTCTGTGTAGAGCAAAAACCATGCGGATCCGGTCGTCGTAAAAAGCTCTTCAAAGTCGCGGCTGCTTTTGAATGTCTTCAAATAGTTCAAGTACTGGGAAATCCAATCCTTGCGAGCTGCTCCAAATGCGGCGGCGTTCGTCTCAGAAATCATTTTGCCGTAAGCCTCGGACACCTTTAAGTAGTCGGCTTGGCATGGATTGGTTCCGCAATGCCATTCAAAAAAACTGAGGTTTTGTTGAAGATTATTGAAGTTCACTAAAACCATTTCCGACGGCAAACGCGGACTGGTGGCCGTAGCTAAGCAAGGCATAAGAGAAAAAGCGAGGATCACCATAAGATCGCGCATGACGTTTTCCTTCAGTTCGGTGACAAAATACGTTGCCAGGTCAAGCCTAAAGCCCCCGGCAACAGTTTTGGTATTGATTATATGTGTTTAGAGCAGGAACCGCGCCAATTTACCCAGCGACGGAGCAGCGGTTGCGGCCGCTGTTCTTGGAGTGAAAAAGAGCCTTGTCGGCGCGCTCGTAGACAGATTCCCATCCTTGGTCACGCTCATTCTTAAAGGCGATACCGATCGATATAGTGATGGGAATAATTTTGCCTTCGTAATCGAAGCGATGGCTCTCGATCGTCGCTCGGATCCGTTCGCCAATTTCTTCAGCCTGTTTGGGCGGACTTCCCAATAACAATAAGGCAAACTCTTCACCCCCCGCTCGGGCGAAAAAATCATTCCCACGGATAAGCTTATCGCGGATGACCTTAGTGATCTCTTTTAGGACGAAATCGCCTCCGGGGTGAAGATAGTTGGTGTTCACGTCTTTGAATCGATCGATATCAAAAATCATCAGGGTGAACGTGATGCCAAGCAGCTCAGACCGTTTGTAAAGCTCAGGCGCCTTGGCCTGAAGAGCGCCGCGGTTGGCGATTCCGGTCAATGCGTCCGTTTGGCCGCGATCAAAGGTTTGCGCCGAAGCCACCGTCTCGATTGATCCACGCTCCAAAAATTTGAAAATGATATTGCCGACTTTAATTTGGTCGTTGTTCTGCAATTTGTGAGGAATAAGCGGCTGAATTTGGCGGCCATTCACTACGGTCTTATTGGTCGACTCCAAATCGATGACTGAAACGTCACCACCAGCCATGACCAATTTAGCGTGAAACTTTGATACGGACTTATCGTCAACGAAAACATGAGCCGTCGGCGCACGACCAATGATACGATCCGTGTCTTCAAGTGGCCATTGTCTACCGACGCTATTGACCGGTCCCACGAGTAAAACGACAGACGGCGGAGCTTGGCCCGCTTGCGCCAAACGCAATTTAAAGGTGTCACTCTGTAAGACGCTCGTCTTATCAGAGAGACTTGATTCGTCGTCGTTTTTGTCGTTACCCATTTAAATCATTATCACTGACAGAGTGACGAGAGACAACCCCGGAGCTCTCCGGTCCAGCCAAATATCACGCTTAAAGGCAACTGGACTTTAGGCGATAGCCACGTCTTCTTCAATACGGTGATAGCCATGCCACTCTTTCAGGCGGCCTCGCGGACGCTCAACGTCCTCGGGGTACTCAAAGACCACGTAAATCAATTTGGTGATTTTGCCCAAAGAAGCGATATCCAACGAAGTCAGATCGGTCCAGGTGCCCGTATTGAAATATTCGCGATTCTCGGCGAACTGCCTGTATTGGTAAACGTGGCTGTGACCAAAACAAACGGTATGGACCCGTTCATCCTGCAAGACTCGACGAGCCGACTCGCTTAAGTCCGGAAAGACGGCGCTTTCCAAGAGAACCTTCACGATGCGCGAGAACGGAAACATGCGGCGAGGATCATTGGAGAAAATGGACTTCAAAAAGTAGAGCCCCAGATTAAATAGATTCGACAGCGTGAACAGCGTTTCATTGAACAAGGCCCAGCGAATCATGCGGTCGAAGGGGCGAATTTTATCCACATGGGGGTGTCGCTGTTTCACCTTCAAAACAAACTCGACGAAAAAATGGGAGCCAAACGGCAAATTCAAAATCGGTTCGGGCAGGTTTTTCTTAAGGAAGAATTTGCGTGGGTCCAATCGATTCGCAGCTTCGTGCATGTGCCCGTGTTCAATATGAACACCATCGAAAAAATACACGATGTTCTTAAAGCGCACCGTGGTGCCGCAAATTTCGTTCAAGGCCGCGCGAGTGGAAGGCCATAGCATCGCCTGATCATGATTACCCACAACATAGGTCAAGACATTACCGGGCTTCGCCGCGAAATCACGCAGTGCTTTGAAGAAGATGGGGTGCCCACGAAAAATGCGCTGGATAATGTCGAGGCAAATGGGTTCAGTCAACACAGTCAAGTAGTGGCCGTGATAGTCGACCTGTAAGAAGTTAAGGATATCACCGTTGAGGATAAGCTCCACTTCATGATCGCCGTATTTTCCAGTGGTGTGAAAGTGCAGAAACTCCGCAAACTTTTCATCGAAATAGAATTCTTCAAGTTGATTCAGTTGACCATTTTCAAGAGTACGACCCAAACCTAAGTGCAGATCACTAACGACAAGCTTAAGTTTTTTCTTTTCGGAGTTCATGGAGTGATCCTAAGGGTCGCAATTATACAGGGTCGCACGCTTGCGACCCGCAGTATTCAGCCTAACTCGCTACAAAGACGATGTTTCTACTCTTACGCTTCCCGTAATACATAGCCTCATCTGCCAGCTTAATCAAACCCACTGCGCTTTGCGCGTGTTCGGGATACGCGGCAAGACCAATACTTACGGTTAAACTGAGGGTGTGTCCTTCGACCCGGAAGACATGGCCTTCCACCGCCTTACGGATCCGTTCGGCCGCGATCTTGGCCGAAGCGCTATCGGCATTGCCTAAGATAACTATAAATTCATCGCCGCCATAACGAAAGACGTAGTCGCAGGCGCGCACTTGGGTCTTTAGGACCTTGCCCAACTCCAACAAGAGCTTTGATCCCACCCAATGACCGCGGCCATCGTTAACCATTTTAAAATAATCGATATCCAAAAATAACAGAGTGAACTTGGTGTTCTCGCGCTTCGTGCGCTGGATTTCGTGATCCAGGGCCATCGGCAGGTAGCGTTGGTTGTGCAGGCCGGTGACCTCATCGATGTACGAGTCATTCTTGGCTTCCAAATGCACATACGCAAAATGAATGTAGCGGGCGGCTAGATCGATCCCGGATTTGAAGTGTCCGTTGATCTCGACCGGATTGGCCGAGTACGGACGGTCGAACAGTAGGATACCCAAGAAACGATCTTCGAAAAAAATCGGATGCGCGTAACGATTTTGCGGGGAAGTGATCATATGAGGAGCCATCTGACCTGACCACGGCTGCGGATAGAGATTCGAGACCTGTTGCCACATTTGATAAAGTTGCCACAGATCCGACGCGGGCTGGCTCCACATATGCTTGCCGATAACGTCGGCGGACGCAAAAGACCAATCCCAATTTTGACCGGCGCCCTCTTGCATACGCTTCAATCCAAATGCGGAAATCCAGTGCACGGCTGCGGAGCGGGTCTTTTCGCGAGCGTAGGTCAACACTCGTACCAGCACATCGTCGATTTCAAGTGAGTTGAAATCTTCGTGCTTCATTTGGCCTTCCGTTGCGGCGGTTTCGGCGCACTGTGAGTTTCCTCTTCGCCTTCGAGCATGCTCAAGGCCAAGCGCAAGGCCT
>JBEIHA010000235.1:0-5261 GCA_040381635.1 Pseudobdellovibrionaceae bacterium | reverse complement strand
GCTCCGAACTAAAAGCGGGAGAGGCTTGACGACCTCGGTCCCGAACCCTTACTTAGTCTAAAACCTAGGAAGCCCATGAAACGCGATCCTAGAATATTACCGAAAAGGTGTCACCGAGGAAGAGGCCTTGAAGTCCATCGACAAGCGAATTTCTGAGCTGCGCAAAAAATTAGCAACCTCACGAAATTAGCTTTAGAGCTTCATTCAGTCCTCAACCAAGAGCCTCTCTGTAATCTGATCGAAAAACTCTCGGTTCCAGTGATCTAACTCTTTCGGATCTTTGATAAATGGGCGTACGTCCGCTTTGGCGCTTTCGAAGTCTATACTGGCGAAGCGTTTGTAAAGGGCATCTTTTAGGTCGCTCAATGTCGCTAGGCCCGTGGACGAGATATGCCCGCTCTGGATGGCTTTCTCGCGCAGGTAAGGCAAGCGGACCGGGATCGAATTTTTTAAATACCAAATGTAGTCGTAAAAATCGCGGCCCTTGATGCGATTTTTCCATTGGCGAAAAAGAAGCGCGTGTAGTTTTCCGGCAAAGAGATCCGGCTTTTTTAGCGAGATTACCGGGAAGCTGGTTGGCTGAATCAAGTAGCGCGTTTCGAATTGAAAGTTGACCGCTGGGTCGGTGTCGACTTCGAATTTGATTTGCAGCTTTTGCTCGCGGTTGGCCTTCGCTTCGAATGGCTTTAGAGGTTCGATTTTCAGCAAATGAATCTTTGTATTGGCTTTAATAAAAGCGGATTCGACTTCGGTCTTTATGGCTTTGGTTGCGGATTCGATTTTAACTTGGAAGCCATAGGCCGCCAGTTCTTTCTCAACCGCCGAGAAATAGGGGGTCAGAGAGAATCCGCGGTCAGGTTTAAAGAGCGTAAAATCTAAGTCTTCCGAATAGCGGGGAAGAGCGTACAGCACGCGCAGAGATGTCCCTCCGTAGAACGCGGCCTTTTCAAAAAAGTTCGCTCGGTGCAATCCGAGCAAAGCGATTTCTTGAATCACTTCTTTCAAGGCGTTCTCGGCGTCGGCCTTGGTTTTAAGCTGGTATTTCGCGAGCATTTCGTGGACCGCTTGATTCATAATTCCTCCAACAGAAAATCGATCAGCAGTTTGCACCAGCGTCGGTTTTTGTAGGCCGGGCGCATGGTCAGAAGGACTTGGCGATTCATGGTTCGCGCCAGTTCTTGCAGATCGACGCGCAAGTCTTCTTCAAGGGCGGGGCGGATGTCCGAAGCTTGCGGGCGCGCCGTATTCTTGAACTTCACGGTAAAAAGGTCGAGCAAGGCTTTTTCGCGGCCAGCAATAATGTACGAACGGCCATCGTCCGTTTGCCCGATCGAAATCCCATGGGTATACAGGGCCAGGGCCGTGTGCCTGTAAGAAAACAGGCCGATCGGGGTGCGGAAGATTTTATTTTTTTGACTGGTGATGCTGGTTAGCTCCTCGACCCGCTCGGGGATCAGCGCGTACTTCGAGAGCGCGTATTCCATGGACAAGTAAGAAGGACCATAGAGCAGGTTCGCCACGATTTCGGGCGAGTAGGGACGGCCGATGAAGTGCGGATCGAAGACATAGAATCCCTTTTTGACGCGAATTAAATAACCTTTGTTTTGTAGTTCCTTAAGCTTTCGGCGTGGATGGCTTTGTCCTGGCATTTGCGCCAGAAGTGCTTGGTAGTCGACTTCGGGCAGAAGATTTTTTAGCGACTCTAAATTGGTTCTCATGAGTCCTTATGGTAAGCCAGTAGGTGACAGCAAATGTCACATACTGGCTTATTTTGCGACTTAAGGCCAGCAGATATTCATTTTATCGTCCAGTATGTGACATTAACTGTCACATACTGGTTCAATTTTAAAAGCGGATTGAAGTGGACCTACTTGACGCCCTCCATCCAGTCCTCATACTTAGTAGGAAAATTTTTGAAGAAAGTTTCAGGAAAAATATGAAGCGCGATTATTACGAAATATTAGGTGTGCCCAAGGACGCGGACGCGGATGTCATTAAAAAGGCCTATCGTAAGCTCGCTATGCAGTTTCACCCGGATAAAAATCCCGGGAACAAAGAGGCCGAAGACAAGTTTAAAGAAGCTGCGCGCGCCTACGAAGTGTTAAGCGACCAGGCCAAGCGTCAGCGCTACGACCGTTTTGGCCACCAAGGGGTGGATGGGCCTGGCGGCGGCGGTGGTCCTCAGTTCCACGACGCGGCCGATATTTTCGAAGCCTTCGGCGATATATTCGGCGACTTCTTTGGTCAGCAGCAGGGTCGCGGTGGGCAACGTGGTCGCACGCAAGGTGGCCCCAGGCGCGGAAATGACCTGCGCTACATCATGCAAATTGAACTGAAAGATGTCCTTGAATCTTCGCAAAAGCCGATCAGCTTCGAATCCGAAGAAGACTGTAAGCCTTGCGCGGGCGCAGGCGCGGAACCGGGCAGTAAGGTCGAAGCCTGCGGCACTTGCGGCGGACGTGGCCAAGTGGTGCGCTCGCAAGGTTTTTTCCAAATGGCCACGGCATGTCCGACCTGTCAGGGCAAAGGACAAATGATCAAAAACCCGTGCAAATCGTGCAAAGGTGCAGGCCGCGTGGCGGTCGAGAAAAAACTTTTGGTTACCGTGCCCGCCGGCGTCGACAACGGTACTCAGCTGCGTATGACCGGTGAGGGGGAGCCTGGCGCTAAGGGCGGGCCCGCCGGTGATCTTTACGTCGAATTGCGTGTGAAGCCTGACGACCGCTTCGAGCGCGAAGGTTCGAACCTTTACGCCGAACTCGAGATTTCCTATCTCACCGCCATTTTGGGCGGCGAGTTGGAAGTCGAAACTTTGCGCGGTAAAAAATCTTTGCAGATCCCCAAGGGTGTTCAATACGGCGAACAAGTGAAGATGCCCGGAGACGGCCTGCCTTCGCTGCGCGGCGCGCGCCTAGGCGATCTTATCTATTTAGTTAAGGTCGTATTGCCGAAAAAATTGAACAAAGACGAAGAAAAATTGCTCAAGCAAATCGCGGAGCTCAAAGGTCAGTCTACGGGCAAAGACAAGCCGGGATTCTTCGGCTTTTAGCTAACTGCGTCAATACGAGAAAAACACTCCCCGCGACCTTGACGGTCAGCGCTTTGAACTCACATTAAGTTTGAGTTAAGCGCATCTGATCTTTGAAGGAGAACACATGGGTAAAATTATTGGAATCGATTTAGGGACGACAAATTCCGTCGTTTCAATCATGGAGGGTGGAACACCCAAAGTGCTGGTGAACGAAGAGGGTGCGCGCACCACTCCGTCCGTCGTGGCCTTCACTAAAGATGGCGAAAAGCTGGTGGGTCAAATCGCCAAGCGGCAGGCCGTCACCAATCCTGAAAACACAATTTATTCGGCCAAAAGGTTCATTGGACGCCGGCCTGACGAAGTGAAGGAAGAAACCAAATTCGTTCCGTACAAAGTCGTACCGAACGGCAATGACTCGGCTTTTGAGGTGCGCGGCAAAAAAGTCACGCCCGAAGAAATCTCGGCGGCCATTCTTGGTAAGCTAAAAAAAGTAGCCGAAGATTACTTGGGCGCGGAGGTCACCGAAGCGGTGATCACCGTTCCCGCGTACTTCAACGATGCTCAACGCCAAGCCACCAAGGATGCGGGACGCATCGCTGGTTTGGACGTGAAGCGCATCATCAACGAACCGACCGCGGCCGCATTGGCTTACGGTTTGGATAAGAAAAAAGACGAAAAAATCGCAATCTACGATTTCGGGGGAGGTACGTTTGATATCTCGGTCCTCGAAGTGGGCGACAATGTCGTGGAAGTGAAGGCGACCAATGGTGACACGCACCTTGGCGGCGATAACTTCGACGAAAGAATCCTCGTATGGATGATCGACGAATTTAAAAAAGATCAGGGCATCGACTTGAAGTCGGACAAGATGGCTTTGCAGCGTTTAAAGGAAGCCGCGGAAAAGGCGAAAATCGAATTGTCTTCGGCTTCTGAAACCGACATCAATTTGCCCTTCGTGACCGCCGACGCTTCGGGACCGAAACACTTGGCAATGAAGCTGACGCGCTCGAAGTTCGAACAGTTGATCGAGGATCTGATTGTTCGTGCGATGGAACCCGTGAAGAAGTGCTTGGCCGATGCAGGGCTTAAGGCCTCTGAAATCGACGAAGTCGTTTTGGTCGGTGGTTCGACCCGCGTTCCCGCGATCCAAAAAGCGGTTAAAGATTTCTTCGGCAAAGAGCCGAACAAATCGGTGAACCCGGACGAAGTTGTGGCCATCGGTGCCGCCGTACAGGGTGGCGTTTTGGCCGGTGACGTCAAAGATGTCTTGCTGCTCGACGTGACTCCGTTGTCTTTGGGTATTGAAACCTTAGGCGGCGTGACCACCAGGTTGATCGAACGCAACACCACGATTCCATCGCGCAAGTCGCAGACGTTTTCGACGGCCGCCGACAACCAAAGTAGCGTGGATATCCATGTCTTGCAGGGTGAACGCGATATGGCCGGCGACAACAAGTCGCTGGGTCGGTTCGAATTGACGGGCATTCCCCCGGCACCGCGCGGGGTTCCGCAGGTCGAAGTGACCTTCGACATCGATGCCAACGGTATCTTGCACGTCACCGCGAAGGACATGGGCTCGGGTAAAGAGCAAGCGATCAAGATCACTGCGAAGTCCGGCCTTAGCGAAGACGAAATCAAGCGCATGGTCCGTGACGCCGAAACGCATGCGGATGATGATAAGAAGAAACGTGAATCGATTTCGGCGAAGAATAATTTGGACAACATGGTCTACCAGAGCGAAAAACTGATTCGCGACAACAAGGACAAGTTGGCGGAAGGCGATGTGACTTCACTTCAAGCGTCGATCGACAAAGCGAAGGTTTCGTTGAACAACGCATCGGCCTCAAGCGATGATTTGAAAGCGGCTTTGGATGAATTGACCAAAGCTAGCCACACGATTAGCGCCAAACTTTACGAAACCACGAAAGGTTCCGGCGGGGCTGCTGATCCAGGCGCTGCCGGTGCAGGTGGCACCGAGGCTAAAAAAGGTGCCGACGGCGAAGACGTCATCGACGCGGATTACAAAGACGTGAATTGATTATAGCTACCGCGAATTGCGTGCGCTGAACAAAGGCCTGGGATTCCCAGGCCTTTGTATTTGAAGGGTGCGCGAATAATGCCGCGCGGTCTCCTGTCTAGACAGGGTTTGGTGCGTCAACGGCGCTAACGCGCTAGAAATTTCGCCAGTGCAGACTGGATGGCGGCGCCCGTTTGGCAGTGGGGAGCGCCG
>JBEIHA010000234.1:0-5283 GCA_040381635.1 Pseudobdellovibrionaceae bacterium | reverse complement strand
AGTGATTTATTCTGGAAAGGAATTGAATCAAGATGACAGGTTGGTATTGCTGAATGCTCTATCAATAATGAGGGAATCATGTGTTGGTGAAGGATTAAGTGTTGAGGATGCGCCTCTTGGTAGTGTTAGCCTATGAGTGAGGCCATTAAATGGACCAAAAAAGAAAGGCCGGAAATGCTCCGGCCTTTTTACTTACAAATTATTTAACAACATTCGGCTTCGCCGACTCAATTTAATGAACCGTAATCCAGGTGTTCGAAACGCCATACTGACGCACTAAAGAATTGAAATACTGACCGGTTGACGGATGAACGCGAATGCAGCCGTGCGAAGCAGGGCTGCCGAGGCGTCCCCAGTTGCCACGGGGTGTCCCGTGGATAGCAAAACCACCGCGGATAAAGACGGCATAGGGCATGTTACCCAAGCCATTGTAATCGCCGCCCGGGAATTTTCTGGAAGTGTAGCGTTGATAAATGCGTCCATCCGGGCGCTTGTCGAAGTTGGGCGTTCCATTCCCGCGGGTGCCAGTCGAAGTGCGGTTATCAGGAAGAGAGATCGGCGAACCGTTCACGTAAATGGTGATACGCTGACTAGCTTTGCTGACCACGGCCCATACGGAACAAGATTGACGAACGCAGCCCGAAGTCTGATGCAGCAAGCCTTCAAGGGCCGTACCCTGACCCAAAAGTGCGGGGTCAATGTCGCCACGATCAACGGTGGCGCCTGTAGGGTAAGCCGACAAACCGGTTTCGGATTCATAGATTTGATCCATCATGTTCAAGATTTGCTCAGCCTGGGGTGAAGCGGGGTCGAAGGCATCGCTATCCAAAAAGTTCGACTCGGTGGTCGTCGCCGCTTCGGCATTCACCTGGCGGACAATCGAATCTTCGAAAGTCGACGGTCCACTGATGCTGGCATTGATGATCATGCGCGGAAACCACTCGCCGGGACCGATGGGGGGAGGCGTGGTCGGACCTTCATTGGGAGTCACGATTCCAAGGTGCACGGGGCGGCGGGGCGGATCGATGATTTTATTATCATTCGAAAGAGAGGATGCAAATACATTGAGCGAACCGATCGCTGCCGCGATCAAAAACAAGGATTTCATGCTTTGGGTACTCCGGAAAGAATTGAGTTTTTGTTTCTTGACGAGGGAGTGTGTAAACGTTCGCGCAAATTTATGCAACGCGTTTACAATTTAGCTGAAAAGCTTACAGACTGTTATTTGGTTCGACAGTTTTTGAAGGTCAGTACTTTTTGTTTTGTACGAGAAACGAACTCCAGCGCGAAAGCTGGGCCGGGGTGAGGGAGGCGTAGCAGATGGTCCCGGTGCTGGCGGCCTCGGTCTTTTCGATGCGCGATTCGCGGCTAAGTTCGTAGATCTTATGCTCTTCTTCTTTGCTGAAAAAGAGCTCTACGGATTCGTTCAAGGCCTGGGCTGCGACGGTCATCTGCTTCAACAGCTTGTCGATGCCTTCGCCCTTCGAAGCACTTACGAAAACCCTGGGGAAGGCCTTCACTTGAAACTGCTTTTCGACCGGGGCCTTATCGATTTTGTTAAAGACATAAATGATGGGCTTCTTTTCCCAGCCGAATTCTGTGATCAATTCATCGACCACTTTGATCTGTTGTTCCATCTGCGGATTGGCCAAGTCGATCACGTGGATCAGAACTTCGGCTTCGCCGGATTCTTCTAGCGTGGCTTTAAAGGCTTCGATTAAGTGCGCGGGAAGTTTACGAATAAAACCGACGGTGTCGGTGACCAGGGCGTCGCCGACTTCGGGCAAGAACACTTTGCGCGTGGTCGGATCCAAGGTCGCAAAAACTTGGTTCTTCACTTCCACTTGGCTGTTGGTTAGTCGATTCAGCAATGTCGACTTGCCGGTGTTGGTGTAGCCAATCAAGGCGAAGGTCGAAATTTTGTTTTTCTTACGGAAAGCGCGCTGCTGCGAGCGATGTTTGCGCACACCTTCTAATTGTTTACGAATCGCTTTCACGCGGTCGCGGATGCGGCGGCGATCGTTTTCCAAAGCCGTTTCACCGGGACCGCGGGTTCCGATTCCGCCCCCTTGGCGCGATAGAGATCCCATCCAAGCACCGACCATGCGGGGCAACTGATCCAGCATTTGGGCGAGTTCGACCTGAAGCTTACCTTCGTGAGTTTTCGCTCTTTGCGCGAAAATATCCACGATCACCTGGTTTCGATCCAAGATGGGGACGCCAATGTCTTTTTGTAAGTTGCGGGCTTGCACGCCGGTGATCGGGTGATCCACGATCACGACCGAGGCTGCACTTTCTTCGACCATTTCGCGGATCTCTTGCACTTTGCCGGTGCCGATCAGTGTGGCCGATTGGTATTGGGCAAGAATCTGCACCACATTGCCGACGACCTCGCCGCCCCAGGCGCTGCAAAGGTCTTCGAGTTCGGCGAGGCTTTCTTTTATTTCGAGGAAGTTGTCTGTCTTTAAGCCCACGCCAACGACGATGGCGCGGTAGGGATTTTTGTGCGAAGGCTTATCTTGATTTCTATCCTGGCTTTTACTCAGTTTACCGTTCTCCAAATCTCAATTTGAGACCGCAAAAGGAACCGTTATACGAACTTATCGGACTGTTACTCAAGGACCGAAAGCGTTCGGTCCGCAATATTCAGTCCACGGGGCGCAAGGCTACTCTTTGTAGGCCTGCGCCTCGAGCGCCGTTATAACCATGGTATTAACAATATCGTCCACCGTGCAAGTCCTTTGCAGCACATTGGCGGGTTTTTTGACTCCCATAAGGAAGGGGCCCAGGACCTCTCCGCCGCCCAGTTGTTGCACCAGTTTGTAGGCAATATTGCCCGCTTCCATGGTCGGGAAAATCAAGATATTGGCGCCGCCTTCGATCTCGCAAAAAGGGAAAATTCGCTCCACGATTTCAGGGTTAACGGCGGTGTCCGCCTGCATTTCTCCGTCAACGATAAGGTCGGGGTGGCGCTGTTTCACTAGGCGCGCGGCGTCCTGCATTTTCTTCGGGTTAAGCGTTCTGCCTGAAAAATTGGTGTACGACAGCATCGCGATTTTGGGGGTTAAACCAAAGTACTTTGCTACTTTAGAGGCGTGAATGGCGATCGACGAAAGCTGTTCGGCCGTGGGTTCGATATTCATGGTGGTGTCGGCAAACAAGAGCATTTTGTCCTTTACCAAAACCAAATTTAATCCTGACGCGATTCTGGACCGTCCGCTGCCGATGATTTCGAGTATGGGGCGCACGCAGTCGCTGTAGTTCATGGTGGCGCCGGTGACCATCGCGTCGGCATCTCCCTTATGGACAGCCATTGCCGCGAAATAGTTGTGGTCGACCATTAAGCGTTCGGCCTCGGCTCGCATAACCCCTTTTCGTTTACGTAGGTCAAAGATGTCCGATACGTATTGAGGGTAGCGGGCGTCCTTGCGCGGATGCACGATTTCGATGTCTTTTAGGCGGTCCAGTTCGAGCTCTTTGATCTTGGCTTGGATTTGGTTAATGTCGCCCATCAACACGGGCTTACAGACGCCCTCGTCGATGATCGTATTCATGGCTTTCAGAATTTTGGTTGAGCGACCCTCGGGCAAATAGATCCTTGGCAGCGAGGCCTTCTTCGCTGCGGCAGAGGTTTTCACCCGGTTCATCACCGTGCGCACGAAGCCGCGGGTTTTGGACTGCAGCATCTCAAGCGAGTGGGCATAGGCGACTAGATCTTCGATCGGTTTTTGCGCCACACCTGTTTCCATCGCCGCTTTCGCGACCGCGGGCGCGACTTTCAAAAGCACACGATTATCGAAAGGTTTCGGAATCAAGTATTCGGGGCCGAAGTGGAATTGGCGATTGGAATAAGCGGCCGAGACTGAGTCCGGTACATCTTCGCGGGCCAATTCGGCCAAAGCGTGAACGGCGGCCATTTTCATTTCTTCGTTGATTGAAGTGGACCGGGTATCCAAAGCTCCGCGGAAAATGGAGGGGAAGCCCAGCACGTTGTTCACCTGGTTCGGAAAATCCGAGCGGCCGGTGGCGATCATCACGTCGGGGCGCACGGATCTGGCCAAAGCCGGGTCGATTTCAGGATCTGGGTTGGCCATCGCAAAGACGATTGGATTTTTGTTCATCGAAAGAAGCATTTCGGGCGTCAGCACATTGGCCACGCTTAAGCCGATGAATACGTCGGCACCCCGAAGGGCGTCGCTCAAGGTGCGGGCTTCGGTGTCGACCAGAAATTCTTCTTTGTATTTGTTCATGCCTTTGGTGCGACCCCGGTAAACCACGCCGCTCGAATCACACATCATGATGTTTTGTTGCTTAACACCCAGTGCTTTAAAAATCTTGGCGCACGAAATGGCCGCGGCACCGGCACCATTAAACACCACCCGCACAGTTTCGGCTTTGCGTTTGGTCACCAGAAGTGCATTCAGCAAGGCCGCACCACAGATGATGGCGGTCCCGTGTTGATCGTCGTGGAAGACCGGGATGTTCATTTCTTTTTTCAAGCGCTCTTCGATAACAAAGCATTCGGGGGCGGCGATGTCTTCGAGGTTCACGCCGCCGAAGGTAGGTTCCATGGCCTTAACGGCCATGCAGAACTCGTCGACCGAATTGGCGTTCAATTCGATGTCGAAGACGTTGATCCCGGCAAACTGTTTGAAGAGGACGCCTTTGCCCTCCATCACCGGCTTGCCGGCTAAGGGGCCGATGTTGCCGAGGCCCAAGACCGCGGTTCCGTTGGTAATGACGGCAACCAAGTTACCCTTCGTGGTGTAGTCGTAAACTTTCGAAGGATCTTTCGCGATTTCTTTGCACGGGGCGGCTACGCCGGGGGAGTAGGCGAGCGAGAGCGAATGCTCTGTGCTGCATTCCTTACTTGAGATGACCTCGACCTTCCCGGGTTTAGGCTTCGCATGGTATTCGAGGGCTTCCCGGTCCGAACTTTCGCTCATATTCACTCCTGTAATTGGGCTGAGCTTAGGAATCCCAGGGGGTAAAGTCAACGGGTGCGCCGCTGTCCAATGGCCCAAAAAATAGGCGTTTTTCGCTCTCAGGGCGCGGTGGCGGGGAGCATTGACAATTGCCTTTAAGCGACGCACCTTTTTAGAACTGTAACCGAAATGTCAGGAGATTCATCATGGCCAGCGACCGCGACGTGGTTCTCGTTGAAGGAGTGCGCACACCCTTCGTCAAATCCGAATCTAAATTCAAAGAAGTGCATCCCGCAGAACTCGGGCGGGTGGCCGTGCATGAGCTGATCGAACGCTCGAACCTCGACGTAAAAATGGT
>JBEIHA010000233.1:0-5289 GCA_040381635.1 Pseudobdellovibrionaceae bacterium | reverse complement strand
TGGAATTGACCGAAGTTTTTGGCGCGCGAGGCCTTAATAAACGCGGTTAAGTCATCCGTGTCTTGATCATGACCGATCCAATCGATAGCCAGCGTCTTTTCACTTTTGAAATAAGGCGAGTCCGAAATGATGGGCCCATATTCTGAATCGCGGATCGTGATTTCACGGTCGAACCACCAGCGAACTTTAATTTTCTCTTTGCGCGTGCGACTGGCGGCGATTTCCTTTGGCCCTAGCTCGTAAAGATGAGTCGAGATCGAGCGCATATTGGTGCCGCCCCAGGCATGATCGATCGATCGGCCCACGGCCACAAAGGGTAAGCCTGGGATCGAAAGTCCCACCGAGGTGAAGCTTGGCGAACGCACCCCGATGATCATCCAAAGGTTGGGTAGAAAAATTCCTAAATGGGGATCGTTCGCTATTACGGCCGCGCCCGAAGTTAACTTTTTGCCGACCACCAAAGAATTCGATCCGCTCTTAGTGGCACCCCATAGAAGTCTCTCGATCACCGAGTCACCTTGATAATCCAGTCGAGCGCTCAAATCCGATGGATGGCGCGATTTCATGACTTCTTTGTAGCGCTGTTGGAATTCGGGATTCTTCTCGAGCTTCAGATACTGATAATAAAAACCTAGCGTCAGATCCGAAGACGCCAATCGCCCGATCAAAAGTACGTCTTCGATGGTCCATTTTTCTTTTTGCCAGTCAAGTAACTTGAATTCCACCGGAAGGTCTTTGGCTTGGTCAACGTAGGCGTTGATGCCCTCAACAAAAGCGGTCAAGTATTGAAGAGTTTCCTTAGGCATCCGGTCGATTCGCTCTTTTAAACCCATTCTTAGATTGAGCACGCGAAGAGTGTGATCCAAATCTACCGCCAAGGGACCCGCAAATTCAGCGATGCGGGCTTGCGAAATTCGGCGCAGCAATTCCATCTGTCCCCAGCGCAAATGCGTGCTGGTGTAACCCCAAGTCAAAAACAGATCGCGATCCGTTTCGGCTTCGATCATCGGGACGGAATAAGAATTCCAACGCACCACGACCGGCTTCTCTAGGGGGAGTGCACCCGTAGAAAAAGCTTTTTGCCGGGCCTCTGGACTCATGTGCTTAGGGCGATCGGTCAGGAGGGCGCAACTGGTTTGGAAAACAAAAAAGACCAGAACAAGCGCATTCATACGATGGCACACTCCCTGCTCAAAGATTTACCATAGCCGCTTTTTCGGATGGATGAGCGAGATTTTAATCTTAGCTCAGACAAATTGTCTCGAACGCTCAGCACTCGGTCGGACGAAAGATCCCAAAATCTGGCGACTTTCACACGCGAATGGCCGCGTGAGATTAAAAGGAGATTAAAAATGAAAACCGTGTGGGCTTTTGAACCTAGACGTCAAAACAAGACTTCTCTCAAGGGAATGGCGAGTTTAATAGGACAGTTCACTCGCAATACTCAGGACCTGAGGGTTGGCTTCGTGGTCACTGGAAACGAATCGGATCTCTATATGGCATTCGATGTGCCCGAGAAAGAGCGATTTACCGTCTATCCAAAGCAGCTGATTATGGAAGATCTTAAGGCGGCGGGCGTCCGCTTGAAGCCAAGCCAGGTGGATATTCTTCAGCATCGTACTTTATCGACGACCAAGACGGTCGATAAAGTTTTAAACTTCGCGACGGCTGAACGTTCAAAATTGCTGGCGCTGTTTACCCATAACAAGAGAGGGGTCGAGAGACTTTTCATGGGAAGTTTTGCGGAAACTGCGATTCACCGCAGTCAGATCAATTTGCTGTTGGCTGGTCCAAAGACAAAGTATCCGGCGAAGGTGCGTCGCGTGTTGTACGCAAGTGATTTCGGACCCGATTCGAAGTCTGAGCTAAGGAGGGTCCTCGAAGTTTGCAAACACTTGCGAGCTCGGCTCACGGTTTTTCATGCGGCGGAATTCACTTACAACTGGTCTTTAGATGAATCCAATCCAGAAATTCTGGCCTATCGCCAGAACACCAAAAAAATGGCCGATTGGATCGAGGGTGAGTGCAAGAAATATCGCGTCCAGAGCAAGGTTGTTTTGAGTTCAGAGTTAGGTTCTATTGCGGCGCTTGCATTGAAAACGGCACGAAACTCAAAGTCAGACCTCGTCGTCGTGAGTGCGAAGGTTGGCCCGTTTGGAGCGTTCATGGGCGGAAGCGTAACCCGAAATATTATTCGGGACTGCACGTTTCCAATTTTGGTTCTGAAGCGATAAGTCGGCAAACGAGGATCTGGAATGATTGCACTTATTGTCGGATTTACCGGTGCGGGCAAGACGACCTATTCGCGGGATCTAGCGAATAGATGGCCCCACGTCGTTTGCTCGATCGATGATTAGATCAAATCACTATCCACTTTTGTGATGCATGTTGATCGGCCCATGTTTGAGTTTATGGAAAATATTTTTGAGCCGCCCACGGAGTCCGAGGGGGCCCCGGTGCGAAAGATAGGATCATAGCGGCATGTTATTTTGTTCGTTCTGCGCTGGTAGCAAAAGGTCTTCCAGGAAAAAAGCCGAAAGTTCCGACCGACCCGATGTGCCGGCTTTCGCGTAGACCGCCGTGGATTGAACGCGCGCGGTTTTTTCAGAGGTGTTTCTGACCTCGGCGATCTCTTTCAAGCTGAGTCCCTTTAACAATAGAAAAGCGACTTCCTTTTCTGCGACGGTCAATTTCCATTGGTTCAGCTGTTGATCAATGGCGCGCGATAGGCCTTCGACGTATTTTCGTGATTCGGCACGCCAAGCATCGGCTTGTTGTTTGAAGGCGGAAAATTCCTCTCGCTCTTTTTGCAGGCGATGTTGCAGGGTGAAGGTTCCGCTTAAAAGATAAAAAACTCCAGAAAGAGCGGCTAAGGCGATAACACCTTCGGTGATCACATGCCAAAGAACCACGCCTTCGCGCGAATCCGTAAAAATATCGAAACCCACCAGCACGGCCACGAAAATCAAAATCGTGGCGATGACGGTTCTTTCACGTCGGTTCACAGATACCCTTTAGTCCTCATCCTCATCTTCGCCACCATCATCTTCAGTTTCGCCCAGCTGCCACGTTGATCCAAACATCTTTAGTGTTTGATTCTGGCCGTCGAAATTATTTGCGAGCAGAGCCGAGAAGCTGACAACCAAAACCATAAACAGCAAGGCCACCACGGGTTGTGAGCTTGGGATGCTTTCTGTTGCGGGTACTCCACCTTTATGACCGTTCATCATAGTCAAAACGATTCCATCTTGATGGCGAATCGCGTGAAGAGCGACACCCGCGATATGAAGGAGTACGACAACTAAGAACGCGTTGGCTAGAAGTTCGTGAATGTCTTCGAAGGTCTCACCCTGACCGTTGACCATTAAGTATCCCGTTAGGCCCAGACCCAACGCCAATCCAAACATAAGGATCGCCGCCCAGCTCGACGCGGGGTTATGGCCCGCCCATTTGCGTTTACTGCCCGAGCGTATGCCGAGAAGATAAGACATCAAATCACGCGGATAAAGCGCGAAAGACGTGAAGCGCGCGTGCTTCGTGCCCACGAATCCCCAAATAAGGCGTAGGACCACAATCAGCCCCAGCAGGATTCCCGCCAGCATATGGTAAGAAAAAATGGGGGATTCATCATCCACCGTCTTAGCGATCAAGAAGGCCGCCACAAACAACCCGGCGAAGAGAACGTGAAAGATCCTCACGGGAAGGTCGTAAACTAGTTGGTTTCTCATAGTGACTCCGTTTCAAGGCGCGGCGTTAAAGGCTCGTGCCATAAATCCAATCTCGGTCCTTTATGGGCTGCTGACCATTCGGCAAATGTCCTATGCCTGTCGAATCAAGGGCTTAGGTCATTTGGCCAATTCTCAATTCGGGTGATGGAGGCGAGAGTGTCCGGGAGCGCGGGAATAGACCCGACGCGATTCGAAGGAGTTGAAGATGAGAAAACTAGCAAAACTGGCCCCTAACTCTGTGAAAGTGGCGCACCTAAGTATTCAAATACTTTGGCATTACATGAGTCAAAAGCCTCCACCTTCCAATACCCCCTCAACTCGTTGTCCGGCCTGATCTAGAAAGCATGTTTCTTTCCGAGGATCGGACTCCTAAATCGGTGGCGTGAAACAAATAGCCTCGTTGGTAGATGCCGATTCAATTTGAGAACTCCTGCCAACTGGAATTCACAGGCAAGTGGACCAGTTTGTGTGCTATATTCTCACGATGAAAATCATTGGGGCGGTCCTCGCCGTTGCATTCCTAATTATTGCCGGCGTACTCATCTCGTTAGTTCGCAGCGGTGGAGCGTTGAAGCCTGCCGGTGTGATTAAGCCGGCTGAAATTGGCAGTGATCCAGGCTTGATTGGTAAGCAAATTGCGGTGCGGCTATATCCGGATTTTCACGCGGCTCAACTTGTGATCTGGCGATTGCAAGGTGGCGAGGAAGTGCTTGCAGAAATTGCACGCACAGCTCTGGTTAACTCGCGAGCCTTAGCCAAACCGACATTAGTGGATTTACGTAATGACAAAGAAGTTCAGGAAAATTGCATTGAGCACTGTTGGTACGTGATCGAAATCGATCGCGAGTTGCCCAAGTCAGTATCCTCGAAGATCAAGGATACGCCCATTGCTGAAATTTTTATTCAATACTTCGATCGCAACGAGAAAGTCCCAGAGGCTTGCGAAAACGAAAAAATTCTTACCACAACGTGCATGCGGCCGGTGAGCGTACGCGAAGTGCGAAGAAAGATAAAAACTCCTGCGCTACACTTTTTTATGCAGCGCTATTTTAGCTCTCAGTTTTTTCTATTTATCGAGAAGACACCTTAATTTTTAAGGCGCACGATCTTCCCATCATCGGTCGACAAATAAAGAAAGCCATCCGGCCCGGTGCGCACGTTTCGGATACGGTAAGCTTCGTCTTTAAGAAGAACTTCTTGCTCTACGACTCGGCGGCCGTCCAGTTTTAGTCGGCGCAGATGAGTGGAGCTTAAGTTACCGATGAAAATATCGCCCACCCAATTCGGAAAGGCCTTGCCGGTATAGATCGTCGTGCCCGAAGGGGAAATGGACGGCACCCAATGGGCGACCGAATCTTCCATTCCTGGTTTCGAAGTGCCTTCGCCAATTTTTCCACCGATGTATTCACGACCGAAGGTGACTAAGGGCCAGCCGTAATTGGCGCCGGCCTTCACTAAGTTCAATTCATCTCCACCACGTGGTCCCATCTCGGTCATCCACAGATCCCCCGTCTTGGGATTTCGGACTAATCCTTGTGGGCTGCGGTGGCCGTAGCTCCAG
>JBEIHA010000232.1:0-5316 GCA_040381635.1 Pseudobdellovibrionaceae bacterium | reverse complement strand
CCGGGTGTTCAAAGATCAGGCCTTTCTCGATGCTCTAAAAGTGGAGACCAAAATTCAGTGATCACAAATTTTAAGCGCGCCACCCTAGTTTTTCTTCTGGGCCTGAATCTTCAGGCTTCGGCTCGCGGTGTGGATAAAATTGTGGCCATTGTGAATGACCAGCTCGTCACACTGTCGGACACCGAACGTTTTCGTAAGCGTTTACAAAATCAGGGTCTGGTGGACGATGCGCTTTTGCGGCTGACGGATCCCGATCTTTTGAAAAAGGATCGCAATGCTCTGTTGAATCACCTGGTGGATGAAAAGCTTATTGATTCGGAAGTGAAGCGCAAGGGGATGGAAGTGACCATCGAGCGAGTTGAACAGGAAATTCGCACCATTGCCAAAGGCAATAATATTTCGCGCAACCAATTGAAAGATGCCCTCGGTGCAAAGGGCGTGACGATGTCTCAATACCAAGATTTTATTAAAACCTCGCTCGAGCGCCAAGGACTGATTGAGCGCGAGGTCACATCAAAAATCCGTATCTCTGATGAAGACATCAGTTCTTTTTATCTGGCCAAAAAAGGACCCTCAGGATCCCAGATCTTCGAATACACGCTAGCGCATATTTTGTTTTCGCCTAAGACCGGCGGCGTCGAAGGAGCGTTGACTCGTGCCCGGCTCGTCGAAGAAAAACTGAAGGGCGGGCAGTCTTTTGAAAAACTGGCCGAACAGTTTAGCGAAGATCCTGGATTCTCTAAGGGTGGCCAATTAGGTGTCTTTCGCGCCAACGAGATGAGCAAAGAGTTCGAAGAGGCCGTTCGTCAGGTAGGCGCCGGCGAAATCACCGAACCTGTGAAAAGTCCGCAGGGCTATCACCTGATCAAGATCGTTAAGCGAACCTTGATCTCGGATCCGTTGCTTGAAGAAGAGCGTGAAAACATTCGCGGTGTTCTTTATGCCGAAGCCTTTAAGAAGCAGTTTCGTATTTGGTTGAATCAGCGCAAAGACGAATCCTTTATCCGCATAAATGGCTTCTGATATCCGTTTGCTGATCACCACCGGCGACACGGACGGCATCGGCTGGGAAGTGACCGCCAAAGCACTCCACGCGATCGGCCCCAAGCCCGGCTTTCAATTTTTCTTCTACCGTCACTTAAAATCCTCGCAAGACAAGCCGGTGCTCAGCCGTAGGTTCAAACATCAGGTCGTTAGTTCCCTCGCGCAGGCGTCCGAAGTTCCTTTCAATCCAAAAGTGGCCATAGAGATTCGAAGTTCCAAGTCACCGGCGTTCTGGGTTGAAGAAGCCGCGCTCGCCTGCCGAGATAAAAAGTTTTCGGGCTTAATCACGGCACCCCTGTCGAAAACTTCTATTATTGATGCTGGCATGAAGGACATCGGACATACCGAGATTCTTTCGCGTGTCTGCGCTGTGCGTGATCTCTTCATGGGCTTTATGGGAAAGAAGTTCTGCGTTGTCCTCATGACCGGACATGAACCTTTGGTTTCTGCGGCGACTTCGTTCTCAGCCACTAAATTGACAAAAGCCATTCAGGCTGCCCGTAGCTTGCGCTCACTCTTGCCTGCAGCGAAAAGCAAACTCCCCTTAGCGGTCGTCGGCCTGAACCCACATGCCGGGGAACGGGGATTGCTGGGACGTGAAGAAGCGTGGATGAAGGCTCTGCTAGAAGATCTTAACTCAGAAGCTGACGCTATCGCGGGCCCACTTGTTCCCGATGCGGCCTTCCTGCCGCAGAACTGGAAAAGCTATTCGGTTTATCTATGCCCCTATCATGATCAAGGCCTTATCCCGTTTAAAATGGTTCATGGCTTCCAAGGCGGGGTCCATTTGACACTCGGCCTACCATTTGTCAGAACCAGTGTAGACCACGGGACGGCTAAGGAATTGTACGGTAAGAACAAAGCTGAGGCCGGGTCCATGAAAGACGCGATTCAAACGGCCATGCGCCTTTGTAAATCCGGTAAAGATCTTTACTCCGCCGCTCAATCTTCAGGAGAACCTTTATGATTATGAATTCCGTGATCTTCCGCGAGTACGACATTCGCGGTGTATACAACACCGACTTCAACAAGGAGTTTGCTTTCACTTTGGCGCGGGCCTTTATCACCTACTTGCGTAAAAAAACGGGCGTGCAGAATCCCCGAGTCACTTTAGGTTACGACGCCCGAGTTTCTAGCCCCGAAATTGCCAAGGAAATGGCGAATGGATTCAAAGCCAGCGGTGCTCACGTTATTCATTTGGGCATGGTGACGTCGCCCATAAGCTATTTTTCAACCTTCACCGTCGAAGGCGTTCTCGGGGGAATTATGGTGACGGGCAGTCACAACCCGCCCGATCACAATGGCTTTAAAATCTCGTTCGAAAAAACGACGATTCATGGTGACGAAATCAAGGAACTAGAACGCATCATCAATAAAAAAGACTTCGCCGACGGCAAGGGCAGTGAAGAAACGATCGATATTCTCACCCCTTATGTTGAACGCTATCGCAAAGAATTCGCATCGATGAAAGATACATTCGCCAATTTCCCGGTGGTCGTTGACTGCGGCAACGGGGCCGCGGGTACGGTGCTTAAACGGATGTACGAAGCCGCCGGATTAAAGCCCGTGATCCTCTTTGAACAGCCGGATGGACGCTTCCCCAACCATCATCCAGACCCAACCGTCGAAAAAAATCTAAGTATCTTGAAAACCGAAGTCGCCAAACATAAGGCGAAAGTGGGGATTGGCTTTGACGGGGATGCCGATCGAATCGGCCTAGTCGACGACCAAGGCCGGTTTATCCTGGGTGACGAAATGATGGCGGTTATGGCCTATGCTGTATTGAAAGAAAACCCCGGCGCCAAAATCGTGGGCGACGTGAAGTGCTCGGATCGGATGTTTGATTTTATTAAAAACCACGGTGGCGAGCCCATCATGTGGAAGACCGGCCATTCGCTGATTAAAAATAAAGTTAAAGAAACAAAGGCCCCCTTCGGTGGAGAAATGAGTGGCCACGTTTTTTATGCCGATCGCAATTTCGGCTACGACGATGCACTTTATGCCGGCCTACGCGTGATCGAGATTCTAGCTAAGTCTGGGATGACGATATCTGAACTCTTAAAGGACTTGCCCCCAGCTTATTGCACACCCGAAATTCGAATCGACACGACCGAAGAGAAAAAGCACGCGATCGTCAGTGCTTTAAAGGAAAAGTTTTCGGTGAAATCTCCGGACTACACCGCTAATTTGCTCGATGGAATACGAGTCAGCTTTAAAGACGGCTGGGCGCTTTCGCGTGCTTCAAATACTCAGCCGGTTTTGGTCTTGCGGTTCGAATCGACCAGCGAAGCCGGCCTGAATCGTATACGCGAACAGTTTGAATCTGTGGTCGTTCCTATGCTTGGCCATTCATTCACTGATTCACATTGAGACACTGCAATTAAATTCGAGCCTTTAGGCGAGCCAACGTGTGGATCTAATACTATCCGGCTTTTTTCATTTTTTTGCGAAGATGGCAGCTTGCCAAAAACATACGTAGATTTTCTACGTCGATGGTTTTCATATAAATGTCTTTAACATTATGCCCTTCGAGACGCTCTTTTTGTTCGGGCTGAAGCTGACGACCGTTTCTTACATATAGGAAGTATTTTTTGTTCATCTTCATGTGTAGATAAACTTTAAAATTTACCGGCTGGTCCGTTGATATGTTGTCCAGGTCGACCGAATACATATTTTTGTCTTCGATTTGTCTCGGCTTTGGAATCGGCTTTTGCGTTGCGAAAAAGGCCACCCCAATCTCTTCGTTGCCGTGAGCCGTTGAAAAGAAAAATGCAGATGACTCTTGCGCCCATGTGGCGAATTCCACCTGCGGAAGTGTGACGAAAAATCCAGACTCGAGATTAGCATGCAGGCCCAATTTGTTAAAGTTGTTGGCAATGATGATTTGGGCCTGTTTGAAAAACGGTTCAATGGCGGACTTTTCCTCGTGTGGCCAGGCAAGAACAAGGTAGCCAGGTACATTCGGTGAATCGATCGGGAAGACTCCGACTTGTTCAATGACCTCAAGCGGCGCGTGCCCGACGGCTCCCGGTCTAGCAATTTCACGAATGGCTTCTTGGACGGCTCTTTCAATAATGGAATGCGGACCGACGGACGCTAGAGATTTTTTTTGTGCGCTCGATTTTTTGTTCGAGTCACTGTTAGAAGCGGCATGTTCCCCAGAGGATGGCCGTCCATCTTGCATTTCGTTCGGGCCACTGGCCGGGCGAGCACCGGGGTTATACTCGGGATGACCGATAGCACCTGAATGGCCTCCACCCTGATTTTGTGACCGTCCCGGTGTCTTTTGATTGGATTCCTGCTTGTTTGAACCTTGGTGGTTCATTTGTGCCGAGGTTTGACCCGCCTTACCCATCGCGCTTCGCCGCGATGTGATCGATTCGCCATTCACTTCATCCGATGGCGTTGTCTGATCAATCGAATCATTATCGTCTTGACCCGTAGATTCGGTGCTTTCGACTTCTGATGAATTCCCGAAAAGGGATTTTTTCAATTCCGCGGCAATGGCGGCCGGTTCACCCATAACGACATTACCGGGCTTATCGAAAGGGTTTTGGGAAAGCTCTTTAAAAGAACGGCGGTTCTTCTTGATCATTGTGTATTTGCCGCTCGATATCGATTCGTTTTCGAATTTGCCTGCCTCGGCCGTGCTTGGTTCTTCGCCCTTAACCATCGTAGGGCCCTTTTTTTGAGTTGCCCCGGCTTCGCTTTCTTGAATCATCGTCGGTCCGTCGCCCGCGCTGCCTTTGACGGTGACCGTGCGATCTGACGAACTGGTGCGCTCTTGGGTTTGGCCCCGGTCATCCAAAGAAATATTTAGTTTTTCGGCGAGTATTTTTCTAATACTGCGATAGAGATTAGGACCGCTGGCTTGCCCGTGAATCTTCAGTGGTAACGAGTTCATTGATAGTCGCGCCGCCGACGAATTGTCGAAATTTTCGGCAAAAGCCACGCAGGTAGATCCGAAGTTGGCGCTCAAAAGGGACGAAAATTTACCAATGACTGGATTAGGATGGTTGATGCTGATCAGAACTAAATCAGGTTTTTTATCCGAGGCAAATTCTATCGCCTGAGAAAGACTCTTGATAGCTGTGGTCGGCCATCCTCGCCGGCTTAAGAAATTGACCGCTTGCGAAATCATTTTCGGATTTTTCGCGATAACAAGGATCACCAACTCGATATCATCGAGATCGACATCCTGCATATTTGTGGCGCCCTTATCAATGGCCAACGGTTACCCTATTCACACTTTTGGTTTAGTGATTCTAAGGG
>JBEIHA010000231.1:0-5333 GCA_040381635.1 Pseudobdellovibrionaceae bacterium | reverse complement strand
GTCAAGACGTTTAAGCCTCTTGCCCCCAGTTCAAAGTCGTTTTTAGGGCTATGATAGATAACATTGAGAGCCGCAAAAGAATAGTACATGCTTAGTAAATTCAATTACTTATCCCCAGGTGGCGAAATTGGTAAACGCATCAGCTTGAGGGGCTGACGCCCGCAAGGGTTTGCTGGTTCAAGTCCAGTCCTGGGGACCAAATTCAAAGGCCGAACTTTGTTCGGCTTTGCTGCCTCACCAATTTTGAATTTGCTGTTTTGTTTTTCGCCTCCGGCGAATGTTCGCCCGAAGGCTCACGCGCATTGCGCCGGCTGCGCTTCGCTGGCCTCCTGAATTGTGCCTCCAGCGCCACTAAGCATTCTAAAGGTCCATGACTTTGCGCGCTTGGGATCGTCAGGTAACAAGTGTTTCTGAAGAAGGCTCTTCGCATCCATTTCAAGGAAGCCAATTGCTAACCCACTTCCAACAGGCCTTTAAATCGCCCTTCGTCGTATCTGTCCAATTAACTCCGACTGTAATTCGAGAGGGTTCAAGAACAACGACTGGGCAATTCCACGCTGGATTTTCTTGATTGAGGCGAGCCCGAGTCTTAATCGGGAGCTGAATTTCATTTTCGCGATCTCTCACAAGAACAAACTCGTTTGGCGCGTCCTCGAGTTCGATTGCAGCCCCCTCGGACAACAGAACTTTCCGGAGAGATTCAATATCAAACTTCCCATCTCGGCGCGAAATATACAGGCAAGGTCCCATTTGAGAAAGTTTGCACTTCGAAATTTGGCCGTCAACAACGGGATTTTAAAAGCCCATCCAACTATCACCTGAGCACGGACTTTTAATCAGGCGACATTCTTCCGTGCCTGCCAAAGATCATATTCCGCCTGAATGCGAACCCACATTTCGGCAGTGGTTCCCAAAACATTCTCAAGTTGAATGGCAAACTCTGGCGAGATCGCTCGCTTACCGTTCACGATCTCATTGATCTTCCTTGGGCTACATTTGCACTTCGCCGCCAACTGACTCTGGTTTAACCCCATTTCAGCCATATAGATCTCACTCAACACTTGGCCGGGATGGAGGGGCTTAGGATTTTTAATCATACGCTATCCTTTGTGATAGTTTTCAATTTTGACCTCGGAAAACTCGCCATCCTTAAAGCGGAAGGTAATACGCCAAGGCAGCTTTATCGTTATGCTCCAATATTCCTTTCGATCGCCCTTCAACTTATGTAGGCGAATGTTTGGAGGCTGGCCCTTGACCTTTAAATCATCAAGTGAGGATGTCCCATGCATAATGGTCATCAACGCCTTGGCCCTTATCCAAAGGTCCTTAGGGACCGCCTTGGATTCCCATGTTTCCCAGACTTCTTGAGCTGCCCTGTTACCAAAGCTTTTGATCATTCACCAGCCTCAATCATTACACTATACGGCATAATGGTATATATGGCCAGATCAAATCTGGTCATAAGAGTGCTCCCAATTTGTTTGATCTGATTTCGTACTCAATTAAGAGACCCAAATCATCCCCAATATCCCATGGTTCAAGTCCAGTCCTGGGGACCATTTAATATTGCGGTGTCATGTGGTCTGCCTGCATTTCTGTGAGTATTGTAATGCGCACTAATAGCTTAATGAGCATTACAATAGTCATTTTCGCTGAAGTCTAGACTCCCGCCTTCTCTTTCTGACTCCGATATTGTATATTGTAATAAGCTTTAAGGCCTTATTGCTTATTATAATATCCAAAGTGAGGCGCACATGAGGGTCAAAAAAGAACGCAGCTACTCCCGCTTAACCCACGAAGCTGTGGCCCTGTTGGGGCTCCATATTCAGCTCGCACGTAAGCAGCGGCACCAATCCGAATCCGATTTAGCCGAACGCGCTGGAATCTCGCGGCGGACGCTGCAAAAAATCGAAAAAGGCAACCTGACGATCGCAATTGGTTTTGCGTTTGAGGTCGCGGCACTGGTCGGCATCCGCCTTTTTGATATGGAGCCTTCGCGCTTCACTTCGGCTCTCGATCACACTCAAGACAAAATCGCGGTTCTCCCCCGCCGCATCCGCACCCCGCAGAAAGACGAAGTCAGTGAAGAAGACTTCTAAAAAAACCGTAGCGCGCACAACCGGATCGCAAGCCTACGTCTGGATTTGGCTCCCCGGAGCGACCGAACCCGTCATCGCAGGTGTGCTTCGTAAAAACGGCACGGCACTGATTTTTTCGTATGCGCCAAGCTACCTGGCTCGCTCAGATAAAATTTCGATTTTAACTTCTGAGCTTCCGCTCAAAAGTGGACCCCTCCCCCTTCTTAGAGGGTTCATGATGCCCAGTTGCCTACGTGATGCTGCGCCCGATGCTTGGGGAAGACGAGTTGTCTTAAATCGCAAATTCGGTGCGCTCCAAGATGCTTTACAAGTCACCGAACTTGATGAGCTCGTCTATCTTCTCGAATCGGGATCGGATCGCATTGGCGCCCTGGACTTTCAAGAGTCGCCTAAAGTTTATGTGCCCCGCTTGGCAAGCCAGGCGTCGCTCGATGAACTCGCGCGCTCTTCACAACTCGTCGAACAGGGTGTGTCACTCACCCCCGAACTTGCCTTGGCCCTGCAGCATGGTACTGCTGTCGGCGGCGCGCGCCCCAAGGCGCTGATCGAAGACAAAGACAACAAGTACATTGCCAAATTTTCGACAAGTCACGATACCTATAGCGTGGTGAAGGCCGAATTTGTGGCGATGCGGTTAGCGAAGCTCTGCGGAATTCAAACCGCCGACGTTCAGCTTCGAACCGCGCTCGGTAGAGACGTGCTATTAGTCAATCGCTTTGATCGGGTCAAAACCAAAAGCGGATGGCAGCGCCGGGCGATGGTCTCGGCACTCACATTGTTGGAACTCGAAGAAATGCTCGCACGCTATTCAAGCTATGACGATTTAACCGAAATCATTCGCCACCGCTTTGTTAAAGCCTCAGAGACATTGACCGAACTTTACCGCCGCATGGTTTTTAATATCTTATGCGGAAATACTGACGATCATGCGCGCAATCACGCCGCCTTTTGGGATGGCCAGTGGCTAAGCTTAACGCCGGCCTATGATATTTGCCCTCAGCCCCGCACTGGTAAGGAAGCCTCTCAGGCCATGAAGATCGCAGGCGACAATCAAATGAGCCAAATCCGAACCTGCTTGCTGGCCGCCCCCCGCTTTCAGATGACGCGTGAACAAGCAATGTCATTGATTAAAGGTCAAATCCAAAGCATCCAAGAAAATTGGGCAAGCGTTTGCAAAGAAGCGAGTCTAACGAACACCGATCAGAACACGCTGCAAACGCGGCAGTTTTTAAACCCCTATGTTTTTGAAAACCTAGACAATGCCGACTCTGAGCCACTCATTCAAGCGGCTCAAAAGTTTCGTGAAGGTCGGATCTAGCAGGGGATACAGTGTAGGACGATGGTTAGAGACTTTTCCGAAGCCCCCTGCTTTAATATTCGAGTGAAAAAATGGATTTTCCTATTGCGGTCCTTTTTCCCAAAATGGATTTTTTTTGACGACGTCGCGCCGGAGCTTCGGCTGGAAGTCAGTTTCGGGAAAAATAGTGCCTCGGCAGAATGGGTCAATGCGCTGACGCCGGTAAGGCGCTCGCTCAAAAACTTGATCGTCAATGCCGGTGGCAATTACCTCCATGCGTGCAACAATCATCTTAGTCACTTTAACTCGGACCTGACCACGCTCGAAGAGGATCGCCTGGTCACGGAATTAACCACGTTTAAGATCACTAAAAATATGGCGAGCTTCCAAATTCAGGAGCGGGGTCTAGCCCAGCCACCTTTTGTTTTCCGCTTTCGACTGCTCGTGACTTCAGCGGAGATGCCCGAGCCCCATATCGTGCTGACCTCGCCGGAATACGAGGCGCGATGAAAGCGCTTGAGCTTGTAGCGCAGTTGTTAGGCTTCTTCGCGTTGATCCAAGGGGTAGAATTTTTGCTTTTGCGCCGAGCCTGGAGCGACCGCGGGGTTTGGTCTTGGGCGGCTCTTGCGGGCGAACTTTCTCCTTTAGCATGGCTCATGCGCGAACGGGCATTTTTGGTTTTAAACGTCGTTCGGCTTTTTGTAGCGGCTACGGTCATCGCCCGTCCCGAAGCCTGGTCCGTGGGCGTACTGTTGCTCTTGCATGTTCTGACGGTGGTGCGCTGGCTCGGAAGCTTTAACGGCGGCAGCGATTACATGAACTCCCTACTTTTATTGTTTACCTTTCTAGGTTTGCTCATTCCCGGGGAGCTGGGCGCCGTATGCCTTTGGTATATAGCCTTGCAGCTTTGCTATTCGTACTTCAAAGCTGGTTTTATAAAGATAAAGAATCGTAACTGGCGATCGGGACAAGCGCTGCCAAAATTTGTGCTGACGCCGATGTACGCCGATGCTCCATGGCTCACGTGGATTTTTAGAAAGCGCCGGTTGGCCTGTCTTGTTTCATGGTTCACCATTTTATTTGAGGTACTTTTCCCATTGGCGCTGCTGGACTCGCGGGTGGCACTAGCGTTCATGGCCGTGGCATTCGTCTTTCATCTCGGCAATGCCTATGTGTTCGGCTTGAACCGATTTGTATTTGCATGGATCAGTGCCTATCCGGCGCTGTACTGGTGCGCTAAGGGCGGATCATTTTAGTGATTGTTCTGTGCTCAATGTTGTACGTAAAACCAAGGTAATTTCAGCAATTTAGTTGCTTTTACAGGCTCTCCGCTATAGGTATTTGGTTGTAGGATGGAAGGCGAAATGCGTGAAGAAAAGCATCTTGAAATCATCGCAGGGCCGAATGGCAGCGGCAAGACCACATTCGCAGAGTCCTATCTTTTTGGTGCTCAGAGAAAAAAAGTCTTTCTCAATCCTGATTTAATCGCTTCGGGAATTGCGCCAGGCGATTTAGAAAAAGCGTCATTCCAGGCTGGCCGCGTTTTAATCAATGAAGTGAACTCACGTATCGAAAGAAACGAAAGTTTTGCTTTCGAATCGACCCTTTCGGGCCTGACGTGGGCACGTTTCATAAGGCAAGCGAAACAGCAAGGTTACCGGGTTAGCATATATTTTCTATCGCTAAAAACTGTGAATCAAAATCTTGAGCGAATCCGTTTGCGGGTGTCATTAGGGGGGCACAATATTCCCAAAGATGCAGTTTTGCGAAGGCAGTCGCGATGTCTTCGCAATTTTTGGACGATGTACCGCCTTCTTGCGGATGATTGGTATGTGTTTGATAACTCTTCAACTAAGCCATTATTGATTTTATCGAGCGATCAATTTTCCGCGCTCGATGACGATCAGCAAGTGTTGTTGGGTGAGCAATTTTTAAAG
>JBEIHA010000230.1:0-5341 GCA_040381635.1 Pseudobdellovibrionaceae bacterium | reverse complement strand
CCCTACGACCGTGATCTGCGGTTGACCCATTATTTAGACTGCCCTACAGTCATTGGATCATGTCGTTTCTAGATAAGCTTTCCGAGTATTTCTCCAATGATATCGCCATTGATTTAGGCACCGCCAACACCCTTGTCTTCGCCAAGGGGCGAGGAATCATCCTCGACGAACCCTCGGTGGTCGCGGTTCAAAAAAATGCCCGTGGCGGACAAAACCGCGTGATGGCCGTCGGCAAAGAGGCCAAAGAAATGCTTGGCCGCACACCCGGCAGCATCGTCGCTATTCGTCCAATCAAAGACGGCGTTATCGCTGACTTTGAAGTCACGCAGAGCATGCTTCGCTATTTTATTGGTAAATCGACCGGACAAAAGAAATCTTTTATCCGTCCCCGCATCATCATCTGTGTTCCTTACGGGATCACACAGGTGGAAAAGCGCGCGGTCAAAGAATCGGCACATTCGGCCGGTGCCCGCGAAGTGTATTTGATCGAAGAGCCCATGGCGGCGGCGATCGGCGCGGGTCTTCCGATCACCGATCCGACCGGCAGCATGGTTGTTGATATGGGTGGGGGAACGACGGGTGTAGCCGTGATTTCTCTTGGTGGTATCGTTTATTGCAAATCGATCAAAGTGGCCGGTGATAAGTTTGACGAAGCGATCGTTAATTACGTGCGCCGTCAGTTTAACCTATTGATCGGCGAACGCTCGGCAGAACAGATCAAAATTCAAATCGGCAATGCCTATCCGTTTGAGGAAGAACGTTCGATGGAAATCAAGGGCCGTGACTTAGTTGCCGGCGCTCCGAAGACCATCGAAATCACTTCGAGCCAAGTGAACGATGCGTTGATGGATCCACTGAGCGAAGTGGTTGATGCCGTCCGTACCGCGCTTGAAAAAACGCCGCCTGAATTGGCTAGCGATATTGTCGATAACGGCATCGTGCTCACGGGTGGTGGCGCACTTCTGTCGAATCTCGACGTCTTGTTGCGTGAACGTACGGGCTTGCCGGTCACGATCGCCGAAGATCCACTTTCTTGCGTGGTTTTGGGTTCAGGCAAAGTTCTCGAAGACATCGATCTGCTCAAACAACTCACGGTGGATTAGGTTTTGGATCGCTCACCTGCGACCGATGTGGTTGTTGAAACGGCGGCTAAGTATTTTTATTTCTCATCCTTATCCGAACAATCGAGCTTCGCGGCTTCCCTAAAGGCCCTTTCCGATTTGAAACATAATGGTTGGTTGGGGCCGGAACACAAAGCACGCTGGATTCAGACTCTTTCGAAATGGAAGCCGCGTCTACGAAACTTACGAAGCAAAGCATGGGTTGCCTCTTCGAAGGAAGCCGGGTTTCTTTTGCCACCCGATCTCGACATCAATGTTTGGATGACTTTTTTAGCTAACGGCGAACCTTCCGAAGTGGAAGCGGTTTTGCTCTCTAAGATCCTTGGTTTTTCGGACGACGATATTGCCGAGGGCTTGGGGGTAACCGCGGGCACCGTGCGCTACCGTATCGGGCGCGGGCTTCGGCACTTGGGTGGTTACCTTGAATCCTGAGGCCGAAATCCGCCGCAAAAAACTCACCCGTTTCCTCTGTCAGGAATTGCTGTACGAATTTGCCAACGGTGGATTGACGTCGGCTCGCGAGAAAGAAATGCGCGAATACATCGAGGGCTGTCGCGATTCACAACGGGAATTTGAAAAGCTCAAGCGTGGCCATGACTATTCGATGCGCGCGAGCGGAGCACGGATGTCACCCGCTTTGGGCGAAGCCCTTTTGAATTTTGAACCTCAGTGGCAAAAACAACTGCGTATATGGACACTTTGGTCGTCGCAACGTGGTTGGAAAATGCTGCCCTACTTAGTCTTAGCCTTAACCATGGTGGCCGGGCTGGTGGTCTTTAAGCCCTGGCAGAAAGTCGAACAAACCGACGTGATATTGGCCGAGCAAATGCGGGTTGAGCCCGATATGTTCGCCCCGGCGCCAGCGGCATCATCGGACCTTGCCGTGGATGCGCCGCCTCAGCCCGCGAAAGAGGGCCCGGATACGTCGGCCTTGGTTGCTGGTCTACCCAAGGGGAACGCTCCGCCTGCGCCCGCACCATTGCCGGCAGCGGCGCGCGCCGCCCCGACCACCGCGGCCGCGAAAACTGCGGAAATTTCCGAAGACGCTAAAGCCGCCGCGCCGGGGACCTCTCGTGGATTTATCATGCGGGGAGAACTCGAAGTTTCTGACTTCGCGAACACTTGGCCGATGGTCCGAGACAAGATCATTGCCCTTGGCGGAAAAGTGGCCGGCAATGTGGAATTGGGTTGGCTGCGCCGCCCGGGTCAATCTTATTTTCACTTCGCGGTTCCAGAAGCAAATTATCCCGAGCTCGAATTGTTCTTAAGGACCTTTGGTCCAGTCCGGTTTGGCAAGGAGAAACATCCTCGAGTGATGCCAGCAGGACAGATTCGCATTATCCTTTTGGTGAAGGACAGCGTCACCGATGAAAGCCCGCCAGACACCCCGTAAGTCATTACGAACCATTCTGATTTTGTGGCTGCTCATATTTTCGATCGTGCCGCTGGCTTTTATTACCGGTTACTCGCTGGTGAAGTACGAACAAGCGATCGATCAAGAATTGTCGACCCGACTCATGGGCAATGCCCGAGAGATCGGCCAAATCCTCAACGACTTTCAGAAAAATCTAATCGAAGAAAGCAATCAAGTGGCCGCCGACCGGGCGCTGATCTATTTCATGAATTCAAACAAAGCCGATTCGGCGCGCGATGGTCTGAAGCGCTGGTTGAACGGCAAGGTGGCTAATCGTATTTGGGTTTTCAATCGGGATGCCCGTCTAGAGATTGCCTTGAACAAAAATGAACGGGGCGAAGCCCAGCGCGACGAAAAGCTAGAGGGCGCCGGCGTCGAAATGAACGAACCCATGCTGAAAGCCTTGAGCGAGAAAGACAATGTCTTTCTGGTCGAATTCGGCAGCCAGGCGACCGGTCGGCCCGAAAATCCAAAAGAAACTTATTTTGAATTGTCCCTTTGGAACAAGGTCTTCAACGCCAATGGAAAACTGGTGGGTTACGTCGAAACAGCGATGACCGTGGACGAAAATCTTCTTAAAAATATTCGCAATCGTCTAAGCGCAGAGATTTTCTTCTTCCAGGATGGCAAGCAGGTGATCGTCGCCACCCATGATGATCTTGAATTGTATAAGACCGAAACCTTCGCGCCCTATTTAAAAGAAGGCGATTTTTTCGAAATGAATATTCGGCAGAATCCGTATCGACTGAAGTTGAGCGAATTGAAGTGGGGCGACACGACCTTTTTTATGGGCTTAGGCGTTTCGAAGTCCGCGGCCAGCGAAGTTTTGAAAAATGTTAAAATGGCTTTCTTCACCGTCGTCGGTGCGATTATCGTGCTGCTGGTTTTCTTGAGCTTAATCGCTTCGAGAGTTCTTTTGCGACCGATCTACGCCGTCTTGAATGCCATCGAGGACGCTGATTTTGATAAGGGTCTTATCGAGATCCCTACCGCCAACGAAACGGAACTGGGTTTGCTGGCCGAAGGTTTCAATTCACTGTCTAAACGTACTTTTGAATCTCAAAAAGCGCTAAAAGATAAAATTCAAGAGCTCGAAGGCGCGAACATTGAAATTCGCGACACGCAGGCGAAGCTTGTGCACACGGCAAAGATGGCTTCGCTAGGACAGTTGGTGGCCGGGGTGGCGCACGAATTGAACAATCCAATAGGATTCATTTACTCAAACATGACCCATCTGCGCGAATATTCGCAAAAACTTTTGCATTTGATCGACGTGGCCGAACACGAGCCCGAGAAACTAGAAAAAGAAAAAAAGAAGGCAGATCTTCCTTACATCGTGACGGACCTCCCAAAGTTGATCACTTCGTGCGAGGACGGGGCGCGCCGTACCCGAGATATTGTATTAGGTTTACGAAATTTTTCGCGACTGGAAGAAGCTCAGGTCAAAAAAGTGGATCTGCACGAGGGCCTTGAGAACACCTTGCAGCTCTTGGCCGGTGAAATCAAAAACCGCATTAAGGTGGTTCGCCATTTCGAAAAGATCCCCAAGGTCGAATGCTACCCCAGCCAGCTGAATCAAGTTTTCATGAATGTCTTAAGCAACGCCGCGCAGGCGATCGAAAATGACGGCGAGATCCATATTTCGACCCGGGTCCTGGCGAACGAAAAAGTCGAAGTCAGCATCCGTGACACCGGCAAGGGAATGAGCAAAACCACCTTAGAAAAAATCTTCGATCCGTTCTTCACCACCAAAGGTTTAGGCAGCGGTACGGGTTTAGGCTTGAGTATTTCCTACGGAGTCGTGCAAAAACACGGGGGCGATATTTTAGTTACATCCGAGCCGGGTAAAGGCACCGAGTTCAAGATTATCCTGCCGGTCAACGGACCGGCCGATTTCAAAAGATCCTAATCCGCAAAATCAAAACAAAAAAGGCCCCGTCACCGGAGCCTTCTTCATCAGAAAAAAAGAACTAATTACGGATTGCGAGTGCAGGTCATTTCGCTGTTCAAGGGGTATTCGCCACCTTGATTTTTCAGCGTGCCGGTCGTGATTTGCTTCAGGCTGGTGCCATCGAGCGTGAACGCCGAAGTCATATTTAGGTCGCCGAAGTAAGTGCCTTCTTGGAAGTACTTGCCGACCAAGTTCGCGCTTAAAGTGACGGTATCGGTGCACCATGCACGGAAAGTCGCTTCGCGAAGGTTCACATCGTCCGGTACGGGATAGGCCACATTGTCAGCCGGAATCTGCGAACCGTTGTGAGTGTAGATGGTCACGCCATCTTTGAGTTCTTGCGAAAGAGTGATCACTTCGCTGGAACCGTCTTGGTAGTTGCAGGTGTAAGAGCCGGCGAGATCCGGGCAAGCATAGGCCTGAACAGAGAACAGTAGAGCGATTGCCGCTAATTTACGCATATTTTTCCCCCCTAAGGAAATTTTGTTAACGGCACTATCAAACACACAGAAAGCTGATGTCAAAATAGCACCGGACTTTGAAAAAAATAGTTGATCAGTCGAGCGTCCGTCGAGTTAGAAAATGACACACATTGCTGCCGGCGCGGCAGCGCAACGCGAAATCTCGGCCAACAAAAATGAACACCTGTTGAAGGACTCTACGTCTCACTTTGAGAATACCCTCTGAGATCGACTCAGTGGCCTCGCCAGCGCCGAGAATATGGCCCTCCGCTTGCTATTTATTGAGTGCACTGGGGAGTCCAAAATGAGCCAAAACGACGAGAGTATAAAAATTCGAACGCTACCTCGCAAGAACGAGAAGCCGAAGGACCAGGCGACCCCGGCTCAAGCGGTG
>JBEIHA010000229.1:0-5375 GCA_040381635.1 Pseudobdellovibrionaceae bacterium | reverse complement strand
GGGTGACCTCCGGCGTATCGAGGAAATCAGTCTTCTTGCCTGATTGCAGTGCTTTGAGCACCTCTGGCGCGGTATCGAGATTCGTGAAGCGGTTGCTGTCATACTTCCAGCCGCCGTTTTCGAAGCCAAACTTCAATTTCAGCACCTAATTTTAATAGATAAAATAGATTTGTAAATTTTACGAATGGCGAGCCCGGCGCGATTCGAACGCGCGACCTTCAGCTTCGGAGGCTGACACTCTATCCAACTGAGCTACGGGCTCGAAAAAGGGCTTGAATCGTTGACTAAATGACCGGGAATGCTACCTATAGTCAAAGACATTGACCAGAGAACCCAATTTCAGGAGCTTAAACGATGGCTAAACCATTGAAAAAGAAGAAGAAACGAACCAAAAACAAGCACCACGCCCGTCGCAAAGCTAAAAAAGCCAAACTCATTAAGCGCCGCCGCCGTAAGCAAAAAGGTCAGTAGACTTAAGGTCAAGGCTCCAGGCTGATTTGAAACGCACGGTTGGTTTTAGCATTATTGTCGCAGTGGCCGTCCTTGTGGTGACGGCGTTGGCATTGCAAATCCGGCATGTGCCCAGTCTCACCTCGATCAAAAAATCTTTTCGATCCGCCAATCTGACGGTGCTCGATCGCAACGGGCAGGTGATCGACGAAATCGTAAAAAAACAAAATGTGCGCCGCTTGAACTGGGTGAGTCTGGACCAGGTCTCGCCTTCGTTTATCGAAGCGGTGCTGGCGAACGAAACATGGCGCTTATCTAAGAGCAGCATCACCATGCAACTGGCGCAATCGCGCCTGTGGCCGTCCTTGGCGTTGGAGATGGTTTGGTCGCGCCGTCAGATTCTCGAGGCCTACATCAACCTAAGCGTCTACCGCGGAGAACTGCAGGGCATCGGCGCCGCAAGCCAAGCCTTGTTTGATCGCCCGCCCGGAGGGCTTACGCGCGCGCAGAGTGCGGTGTTGGCTTCGCTGATCCGATCAAAAGGTAAAGGCGTCGACGAGGTCCAAAGCAAGGCCTGCAAACTTCTGCGCTCGATGAATTCAGGTGATGAATGCGGTATGATTTCGGCTGGCCATCTTGCCAGCGTGGAGCGCAGCTTTCGGGTTCAGCCCTTTATGAAGATGGCGCCGCACGTGGCGCGGATTCTTAATTCGGATCCGGATTTGCGCGAAGGCAATGTGGTGCGCTCGACGTTGGACCGCGATATTCAGTGGACGGCGCTGAATGCGTTGCAGAAGCATCGGGTGGCCGATGGGGCCGTGGTGGTGATTGAAAATGCCACGGGAAATGTTCTGGCTTACGTCGGAAACCCCGGAATCGAGAATCGCGATGCCAATCGGGATCTGGCGGACGATGCGCGCCAGGCGGGTCTGTCGCTTAAGCCATTTCTGTTTGCTAAAGCCTTAGATGAACGCACCTTGACCGCCGCTACCGTTATCGAAGAAAAGCCTGAAGAAATCCGACTGCGCAAAGCTATGCAGAACCCGTTGAAGCTGCCCGCGATTCGCGCTTTAGAATTGGTGGGCACCGAAACCTTTGCTCTCACACTCTCTCGCCTTGGAATTACACGTTTGGAAAAACCTGGTTACTACGGGCCATCGCTGGCTTTGGGATTCGCGAATGTGCGCTTGCTTGAGTTGACCAACGCATTTCGAACATTGGCGAATAAGGGCCAATGGTCGCCCGCGCGCTTTTCCCCGCTCAGTGTGTCGGATGAAGCTACGCGCCGAATTTTTTCTGACGGCGCGGCTTACATTATCACCGGTCTGATGCAAGAAAGCGGCGCGAGTATGCCGTGGAGCGCGGTTCACTGCGATCAGTGGTGCATCGGGTTTTCGGAAAAATACACCATCGGTGTTTTGAACGGCGGTCGTGAAGTTTGGCAGGAGGTGTTGCTGACCCTTCATCGCACGGAACCAAGCGTAGCGCCAGTCCCGCCCGCAGGACTGCAAGAACAGGGTGGAGAATGGTTTTTAGAAGGAACCGGCAGTGAAGTGACCGTTTTGCCGAAGCAGAAGCCGGGCGCTGCTAGCCGCATCACGTATCCGGTCGATGGCGCGGTAATTGAAATTGATCCTGAACGCCCGCAGGATTTCGCCCGACTTTATTTGCAAGTCTTAGCGCCCGGCCCGGATCAAAATTTATACTTGAATGGTCAACGACTGGGGCGTGCCCGAGCCTTGCAACAATGGAGGCCCGTCACGGGGGCGCACCAACTTGAGTTGCGGGATTCCAAGGGGCAGCGCCTTCACCAAGTGACTTTCGCGGTTCGCGAAGCCAAAGAAAAAAATTAGCGATTGGTCGACGGCGGGATAATGGCGGGCGGGGAGCCACGCTTTTGTCCGCTAAGAACTGCGGCCAAGTGATCGGCCGAAGGCGTTTGACCCAAGGCACGAATGGCATCTACACAAGAAAAGAGTCTTGGGTCGTTCTTCACCGCCATTTTTTCAGTCGCACCTTTCATTAGCTGTTCGGCGAGGCGTGCAAAATCCCCTTTATCAATAGGCTTACAGGCCGCTTCGGGGCGGGTTTGGATTTCGTGGCCCGAAGCTTTGCGCAAAATCACGACCTGTTCTTTATTGATTTCGTAAAAGAGCGTTCCCGTGTCTTGGCTAAACCCAATCAATTTAAAGTTTTCGCGTCCGATGGCATCGAAGCATTCTTGCAGAGTGGCCGGGAACTGCATCCTGGCTTTATCTTGGGCGAAAGCCCCAGTGGTGTAAAGCGCTAACAAAAGAAGTAAGGCATTATTTTGTTTAGTCATTTTTGTAAACCTCGCTGCTTCATTAAAGCCCAGTATTCCTTTTGAATCACGACAAATTTATCGTCAGGGATCAGAGCCTTGCAAGGCGGTCCGCAGGTGATCAAGTGCTGTAGACAGCTGTCTCGGTGGTACTTATCCAGGCAAGTGTGCGCCACTTCGGCCAAACGAGCGGAGTGTTCGGTTTTTTGTTTGAGCTCTTGGTAGGCGATTTCGGCCCGGTCGACTTTTGCTGATGCATTGATACCGTTAAGAAAGTTTTCACTTCGCTGATCGAGCGGCGCAATCGAAGACGGTGTGCGCGATGATTTTTTGCCTCCGCTCAAGCCGTAAGCGATAAATCCTAGTGCGCAAAATGTAAGAAGAATCGCAAGTGATTTCATTTGTTCCCCGAGGTGAAGAGGGGAGCGCCGGCCTTAAGAGAAGCGTCGGAAATGGATTGCACGTAGATGGAACGGACGGTGTTGAAGCTGGATATGGGAACGACGGTCGTACGGCGGGTGAAAGCGAGTGCGTCTCCGTCCATGGCGCGGTTGGTGATGGGATCGACTGCATTACCGTAGACTCCGGAAATTGGATTCACGAGGACGGGGCGGTCGTAGGTGACTCCTCCGATCGTGGTGCCCGCGGGAAAATACATGGCACCCCCGGATGCGCCCGGACTGTTGTAGGCATTGGCCACCAATGTGCCCGAGTTCGGATCAAAAAAGGCGGGTCCACTCGCGACCAGTACAGAATTGGCCGCCGCCAAATTGGATGCCGGACCTCTGGGAAAATAGGAGGCCGGATATCCTTGCACAACAGCGGTGGTGCCTTGAATTCCATTCAACGCAGCTGGGGAGCAGGCCAATACAGAATTGTCGCGAACCTGACAGCCGGAAGTGATCGTCGGATCTGCGCTCAATGCGTAGAAGGGTCTACCGCTTTGCGGGTCGCGGATGTCAAAGCTACGTAAGTCGTCGTAACGCTCGCCTCGTTGCATGGCGCCCTCATCATAGTGGACCGCTTGACGAGGGGTCCATTCGCTTGTTCGCGTCGCTCCGGTGGCGGGATCAACTTCCGTGGATCTTTGAATGCCTACGTCAGGGCAATGACTCGCGGAATATCCGCGACCATTGGCTCCAACGATGGCACTGCATCCATCTTGAAGCATGGCGGTGCTGACGGGAAGATCTCGGCGTTCTTGACCACTGACGATTCCGCCCGTGCTCTCGCCATCGTTAGCCAAGTAACATTGCGTGATCGCTTCCCCAGCCGGACTTGAGCCAATACAATTGTTTCGCCATTGACTATCGCCGCCCGACGCATTGACGGTGGCTAAGGTGCGCTGAAGTTCTTGTTCGTTCTGCGTAGCTTGGTTGCTGTGGCAGGCTCGGTATTGGTCCGCCTCGCGAATCATTCGGGCGCGAAACTCGCGAGTGTGTGTGTTTGGTGTGCGATGTAGTACCCTTCCAACCACAGTGCTCGCCCTCGCGTGAGTGGCGGATTCGGCCTCATAACACTCCCGATCGGCTTTTGCTCTTTGCGCTCGGCAGATGCTCGCGAAAACGCGGTTGCGATTTGCGCTCACGGTGAGATCGCGAGCTTGGCGAAGTCCCGCGGCGTAGGCGCCCTGATCCCCTTCGGCAGCCAGTCTTTGATTGCCAAAGTTGGATTCCCGATAGCCGCATTTTTCTTGGTTAGGTTGCCGACAACAATCGTCGGCCAGTTTGGCAGCGTCCACGCATTTCGGGTCCGCGGAGGGGAATTCTGTACGAGTGCGCTCAAAACTACTTTCGCGTGCACAGACGGGGTTGGGCTGGGCGGCGGGTGCCTGTGCCTGTGCCAAAGCGAGGTGGCCAAAAAATAGCAATAGAAGTGGGAGTAGCGGCGGGGGACGCATCCTCTTTATTATGAGGGAATATGCGGTGCTAATCCAATAGCCGTGTGACTGCGGTCTCAATTTGAGATTAGAAATCTTTTGAAAAATAAGGCGGGAAGGCCTAACTACTAGGCATGGCTGATCAAATCAAAAAACGCATCCTTAAGTCGTACGTCATCGAAAATGTCGAAATTTGGACCGAAACGGGGGTTCTAAAGAACGGCCGTGTCTTGGTTGAAAATGGGAATTTAAAAGCCCTAGGTTCGAAGGTTGAGCGGCCTTCGCGGGCCGAAGTGATCGATGGCCTGGGAAAGGTTTTGATGCCCGCGGGCGTCGATGCGCAGGCGCATTTGCGAGTTCCGGGGCAAAGCCATAAAGAGACGCCCGAGACCGGATTGAGGGCCGCTCTCAAGGGTGGCTACTGCGCCCTTTTGACGATGCCAAATACGCAACCGACCATCGACTCGGTCGAGATCTTAGAAAAAGGGAAGAACGAAGTTAAACCTTTCGAGGACGACTTTGGCGTTTCTGTTTTTTGGTCGGCAGCGATCACCAAGAAATTAAATTCTGACGAGTGGACGGATTACGACGCATTAGTCGGGGCCGGCGTGCGCGCTTTCACCAACGATGGTTTGGGAGTGTCCAGCGACGACGTGATGAGCGAAGCCTTCAAGAGGTTAGAAAACTTGGCGGTTCCGCTTCTACAGCACGCGGAATTTTTAGGCCATGGTGGAAGCCTTGCGC
>JBEIHA010000228.1:0-5377 GCA_040381635.1 Pseudobdellovibrionaceae bacterium | reverse complement strand
CTAGTTTGCGTAAGTTAGGAGGCTTGGTCCACCTTATACACCGAGCTCAGCGGCGATGCGTCGTCTAGTTTTCAGAAAAGCTAGCGACGAATCGACGTTGTCCAAGTTTCAAGCAGAAATTGCACCTGAAAAATCGGTTAGTCGATGAGCGAAAATAAGTTCAGCAATTCGCTAAAGGGCGCTTTGACGGCGGCTAATTTTGGCTTCACACTGTATTTAGGTCTTCGAGTCATCTACGGCCAAGGAGTTCGAGAATGAGCGAAAAAGCAGTGTCCACCGGCACCCAAAAACTTCCCCTTCTACCATTGCGGGATTTAATTATTTTTCCGCACATGATGATGCCGCTATTCGTTGGCCGCGAAAAGAGCATCAATGCTCTTGAAGAGGCGATGAGCAAGCAGACCGACATCGTCTTGGCCGCGCAAAGGGACGCGAAAACCAACAGCCCCGAACCTAAAGACGTCTACTCGGTCGGTACCGTGGGCACGATCATTCAGTTATTGCGCCTTCCCGATGGCACGGTGAAAGTTTTGGTTGAAGGCAAGCGCCGCGTTCGCATCAAGGATTTCTTGCAGACCGATGGCTTCTTTATGGTCGAATGCGAAGACATCATCGAAGTCATCGCTAACGAAACCGAAGCCAAAGCTTTGGTCCGCTCGGTCAAATCGACTTTCGAAACCTACGTTAAATTGAATAAGCGCATTCCGCCCGAAATCCTGATGCGAGTTTCTACGATCGACGACATCGGCGAATTGGCCGATATCATCGTCGCTCAACTGAACTTGAAGTTGGAAGACAAGCAGAAGATTCTAGAAATCTTTGATCCTGGGACGCGACTCGAAGAACTGCTGAACCTCATGACCAGCGAAATTGAAATCCTCGAAGTTGAGAAAAAGATCCGCAACCGCGTCAAAAAGCAGATGGAGAAATCGCAGAAAGAGTACTACCTCAACGAGCAAATGCAGGCGATCCAGAAAGAGCTTGGCGAAAAAGACGATTACCAAGCGGAACTGCAAGAACTCGAAGACCGCGCGGCCAAAATGAAATGGACGAAAGAAGCCGGCGACCGTGTTCGCAAAGAGATCAAGAAGCTAAAGATGATGTCGCCGATGTCGGCCGAAGCGACGGTCGTCCGCAATTACATCGATTGGATGCTGGATCTTCCGTGGCGCGATTACGCCGATGAAAAGCACGACATCATCGAAGCCGAGCGCATTTTAGATGAAGATCACTGGGGCCTAGAAAAAGTGAAGGAACGTATCCTTGAACACTTGGCCGTACAGACCCTTAGCGACAAATTGAAAGGCCCGATTCTTTGCCTCGTCGGACCTCCCGGCGTCGGTAAAACTTCGCTCGCACGTTCGGTGGCGCGCTCTTTGAATCGTCCATTCACGCGCATCTCGCTGGGCGGGGTACGGGACGAAGCGGAAATCCGCGGTCACCGCAAAACCTACGTCGGCGCTATGCCGGGCAAAATCATTCAGGCTTTGCGCAAGGTCGACAAAGGCAATCCGCTGATCCTACTCGATGAAATCGATAAAATGAGCATGGATTTCCGCGGCGATCCCTCGGCGGCACTTTTGGAAGTTCTTGATCCCGAACAGAACAACACGTTCCAAGATCATTACTTAGAAGTGGACTACGATCTTTCGCATGTTTTGTTCTTCACCACCGCGAACAGCTTGCACCCGGTGCCGCGTCCCTTGTTGGATCGTATGGAAATCATCCAGCTCGAAGGCTACACCGAGACCGAAAAGTTCAATATCGCGAAGAAATACCTGGTGCCCAAGCAGATCGAAAATCACGGATTGAACGATCGCAAGGTAACGATCAACGACCCGGCATTAAAAGAAGTCATTCGTTCGTACACCCGCGAAGCCGGCGTCCGTAATCTCGAGCGTCAGCTCGCGACCGTTTTTCGTAAACTCGCTAAAGACATTGTTCGTGACGAAATGAAGGCGAATCACAAGAACAAGCCGGGCGCGAAAGCTAAAATGTCGATAGGACATCAGATCACCCCTAAGAAGGTGAATGATTTCCTAGGCAGCAATAAGTACAAGTTCGGCAAAATCGAAGGTTCGAACGAAATCGGATTGACGAACGGTATGGCTTGGACCGAAGTCGGCGGCGACATGTTGGTTGTCGAAGTTTCGGTCGTCCCGGGAAAAGGCAAGTTCACGGTCACGGGGCAACTCGGCGACGTGATGAAAGAATCTTGCTCGGCGGCGATGTCGTACGTTCGCTCGCGCGGACCATTGTTTGGCTTAGACAAAGAGTACTTCGCGAACAATGACGTGCATATTCACGTCCCCGAAGGCGCGATCCCTAAGGACGGTCCGTCGGCCGGTATCGCGATCACCACCAGCATCGTTTCGGCCATGATGCGTTTTCCCGTGAAGCGCACGGTGGCCATGACCGGCGAGGTGACCTTGCGCGGACGCGTGCTCGCCATCGGCGGTTTGAAAGAGAAAACCATGGCCGCCCACCGCGGTGGTATCCGAACCATCATTTGCCCGAAAGAGAATGAAAAGGATTTGAAGGACATTCCGAAAGAAATCATGAAGGACCTTAAAGTGATTCTTGTCGATCACGTCGACCAAGTTCTGGTCAACGCTCTCGACATCAAGAATGCCAAGGAAATCTTCAAAGCCCGCGGTGAACGTGGCTCAGGCGTTAAGGCTCAGTACACAGGCCATACAGCGCAAGCCCACTAGAAGGTACCTGGTTCCTTTTCGTAACCGTCCTGTGTCAAAGGCCAGCTCCCAAGCTGGCCTTTCTATTTTCTGGGCACGTCGCAAACCCTTGGTCCGAGCAGTCCAGTTCCATCATGGAACCTGGCCTTTCTGTCTCTAGAGCAATTGCTAAACTAGTCTTAACTACGACACCCGAGGACAACATGTTGTTTCTGCACCTTGCTTTTGCCGCATCGGTTTCTTTTGCGCAATTCGAACCGCTTAAGGATTTCAATTTCCCGCTCAAAAAATTATCCGCCAGCGAAATCCCGGTTTTTAATGATGACGATAATTTGCGCGATTTGGAAACGGCGATTCAACGGCAGTTGGTGCGCTATCAGACGCGCGATCTAAGTGGAAAGATCATGATGGGTGGGCACCGCTATCCACAAAGACTGGCCAAAGAATCCTTACAGGTCTTTTTGCAGCTCGTGCGCAACTTCAATACATGCTCAACCAACACTCCCGTTTCGCTTTGTTTTGAAAGGCTCAATGTAGAGATTCGAAACCGCTTCGACGTTTTCGCGCCCGACCTACAGCCCGGCGACCCGCGCTACGGCGAGGCCAACGACAGTCTGTTTACGGGTTACCACACTCATCTGATCGAGGCGAAGTCGCGCCCGACTGGCGCCTTCAAGTATCCGATCTACAAAAAGCCCAACGGCCAGGCCCAGTTTTTTACGCGCGATGAAATCGATTTCCAAGGGAAGTTAAAGAACAAAGGCCTCGAGCTTGGTTACACCGATAATCTTTTCGATTTATATCTGCTGCATGTGCAAGGCGGCGGCTATGTTCGCGTAGAAGAAAACAATTCGGTCTCAAGCTTTTACTTAGGTTACCGCGCCAGCAACAATCATCGCTGGCAGTGGATTTCGAAATACATGAAGGACAAGGGTTACATCAGCAATAGTTCCAACGCCGCGCAAAGAAAGTTTTTGAACGCGAACCCAAGCAAGCATCGCGAGATTTATTCCACCAATCCAAATTACATTTACTACGTCAAAACGACGACCTCGCCCGTGGGTTCGGACACGGTGCCGGTCACCGGGGGACGAACGATCGCGACCGATTCCAGTTTGTACGGGTTCAAGGGATTGATCACTTATGTTGAATCGGAACGCCCGGTGGACACGGGGACCTACGATATGGAACAAGAGGACGCCACGCAGATTCCTTATCAACCGTTCTCGCGTTTCTTGTTAGATCAGGATACGGGCGGCGCCATTGACGGCAAGGGAAGAGCCGACATTTACTTTGGGCAGTCGCATTACGCTTACTACGCCGCCAGTTATCAGCAAAAAACGGGCAAGTTGCGCTACCTGATGCTGAAGGATCCGGGGCCGTAGTTAAAGTTTGCGACCCATAAACAAAAAAGAATGACCCTTTCGTTCCCGAATCAGCTGAAAGTCGAATTTGTTTTTCGCGTAAAAAAAACGATTGTCCGCGCTAGGTGAAGTGACGATATGTACGCCGGCGATTTTGTCTTTGCGCAGTCGTTGTATGAAGTGTGAGATCAAAAGACTTCCGACCCCTATTCCCCGTGCCTCAGGATGACAATTGATATGAAAATGCGCGGGAAAATCAGCGAACTGATCCGCAAACAGCGAATAGCTTGGATTTTTCTCGGAATAGTAAAGCGAGGCACGCACGCTGTCTTTGCAACCCATTAAGTAACCAAGGACGTGGTTGTTCGCATCCCTCGCGATCAGGTTGTCGTGAGGACATTGCTTGGTGTAGTAGTCGGTCCAGTTACAGAAAAACTGCTCGCGCTCCTCACTGGAGGCAAAATCCTGCCGCGTGGAGGAGGCGAAGAAGATTTCCTTGATGGCGGCCATTTCGCTTAAGTTCACACCGCTTTGGATACGAATCATGACTAAACGCTAGAACCTCTGGGCCACAGGCGGCAAGGGCGCGACGCATTATAGAGTGAAATCCCAGTCCCACTCCCTTTGCTGCAACCCTGTAAAACGCACAACGGGTGCGGGTTCCGGACTTTCGCTTGTGAAACCCCAATATTGCATTTAAAAATTTCATACAAAGCGGTTCGGTATTTAGGGGGGCCGCTTAGACCAAGGATGACCAAAAGTGGATATGGCCGCGACGACCTCAGCCAATTTAAAAGCCGACGCGCTTTTTGAGATGGGCAAGCTCCGCTGGGAGCTCGGGGATTTTCAAGCTTCGATCGCGAAGCTCGAAGAAGCCGCCATTCTCTTTGCGCACGATCGCGATCACAAGAAGTTCATTCGCTGCCTGACCCTCAATTTGCGCATGTATGCGGAAATGGAAGACCATAAAGCTCTAGAGTCTGTCAAAAACCGCCTTTATGACTACGTCACCCGCGAAAAGATCGAGCTCAATTCAACCACCTATTACACGCTCGCCCTAGTTTGCTCTTATCGGGGCGAATACCCCCAGGCACTTGAATATCTTGAGAAAGCGTTGGCGCTCGCTCTTGCCGAAGATTCCAAAGAAGACATGTGTTACGCGATCCACGGCCTTGCGGCCGTCTATTGGTCACTGGGTCGCGGTGAAGACGCGCTGAAAGAAATCTACAACTTACGTGTTTTCTTCCAGGTGATGAAGCTGCCGGATCTTGAAGTGTCTTCGCAAATCTTGAATGGCTACATTCTTGTTTCGCTGAAGCG
>JBEIHA010000227.1:0-5385 GCA_040381635.1 Pseudobdellovibrionaceae bacterium | reverse complement strand
TATACCGGAGGCTGGGCTGGAAAGCTCGTACAGCCGTTGACAGAAAATCCAGGAGGATGTCAGTGGCGCAGCGCGAGGCTGCCAGGAAGCAGGTGCGCAGTGTCTAGACTGTTACCTCTAAATTCTGCTAAGCCATTCTCATCTAAAATTAAGGGGGATCTTCGATGCTGTTAAGCCTGATGTCATTTCTTGCCTTTGCTACGGTCTGGGCCGCACCGGCCAAGTTGACGGAAATCGCTGCACAAAATGTCTCAAAAGATAAAGTGCGCCGGGATAAGTTTATCAATGCCTTAATGGCCAAGATGACCATTGAAGAAAAAGCCGGTCAGATGAATCAGTATTCGGGGGACATGGCCCAGACGGGTGCCGCCTTGATGCCAAATTATAGGGAAGACTTAAGTAAGGGCCGTGTGGGTTCTGTCCTTAATGTGACTACGCCGAAAGCCACACGTGAACTGCAGCGAATCGCCGTAGAAGAAACTCGTTTAAAAATTCCGCTGATTTTTGGATTTGACGTGATCCATGGGCACCGCACGATCTTTCCAATTCCGCTCGGTGAAGCGGCTAGTTGGAATATGGATTTGATTCAAAAATCAGCGCGCATCGCGGGGCTTGAGGCCTCGGCCGACGGTTTACATTGGACGTTTGCGCCGATGGCGGACATCGCTCGCGATCCCCGCTGGGGCCGCATCAGCGAAGGTGCCGGCGAAGACACTTGGTTGGGATCGAAGATTGCCGCCGCTCGAGTGAAGGGCTTCCAGGGCGATAAGCCGGGCTCGACCGATTCGGTGTTTGCTTGTGTGAAGCACTTCGCAGCCTATGGGGCTCCGATCGCTGGCCGTGATTACAATACGGTGGATATGTCGGAACGTGAGTTGATGGAAACTTACCTTCCTCCTTATGAGGCGGCGTTCAAAGCCGGCGCGCGCACCGCGATGACTTCGTTCAACGAAATCAACGGAGTTCCCGCGACGGGCAACGATTGGTTGTTAACCAAACTTCTGCGTGGGCAGTGGGGCTTCAAAGGTTTTGTGGTCACCGATTACACGGCGGTGAAAGAGTTAGTCCCGCACGGGTTCGCCGAGGATGAGAAAGACGCGGCTCGCTTGGGCGTCAATTCGGGCGCGGATATGGATATGATGTCGGCGGCTTACATGAAGCATATTCCGGCCTTGGTTAAAGAAGGCAAAATCAAAATGGCGACGGTCGACACGTCTGTGCGACGTATCCTCGAAGCTAAGTGGGAATTGGGTTTGTTTGATGACCCTTACCGTTTTAGTAATGAGGAGCGCGCCAAAAAGATTTTGATGGCGCCCGAGCATTTGGCCCACGCCCGCGATATCGCGCGCCGCTCGATCGTACTTTTGAAGAATGAGAAAAATGTTCTACCGCTTAAGCGCGGGGGGACGATTGCTTTAATCGGTCCTCACGCGGACAACAAGCGTGATCAGATCGGCAATTGGTCGTCGATGGGCGATGGCAAAGATGTCGTCAGCCTATTGGAAGGCATGACCGCGGGCGCCCAAGGTAAAGTCAAAATTCTGCATGCGCGCGGCACCAACATGGTCGACAACAATCCGCTGCGCGAATTCTTAAATAAACATGCGGGCGAAGTGGACGCTAGCCCGCGTAAACCCGAAGATATGGCCAGCGAAGCGATCAAGGTCGCTAAGAAAGCCGATGTCGTGGTTATGGCGCTTGGCGAGACTCAAGGCATGAGCGGTGAAGCCGCCAGCCGATCAGAAATCCGCATTCCCGCTCATCAAGTGGAATTGATGAAACGGATTAAGGCCGAGACGAAAAAACCGATCGTGCTGGTGTTGTTCAACGGTCGCCCTCTTGCTCTCGAAACCGAGTTTGCTCTGTCGGATGCCATGGTTGAAACTTGGTTCGCCGGTACCCAGGCTGGTCACGCGATTGCTGATGTGCTTTACGGCGATTACAATCCGTCCGGAAAATTGCCGGTCACTTTCCCGCGCAACGAAGGTCAGATTCCGATTTTCTACAGTGCTAAAAATACGGGTCGTCCGGAAGCCCCCGGCGATAGATATCGGACGGTTTATATAGACGTTCCGAATTCGCCCTTGTTCGCGTTCGGCCACGGCTTGAGCTACACCAAATTCGAGATCTCTGAACCGCGTTTGAGCTCGAACAAAATCACCCCTTCACAGCAGCTGAAGATCGATGTCACTGTTAAGAATGTGGGCGACTACGACGGTGAAGAAACCGTACAGCTTTACATTCGCGACATGGTTGGTTCAGTGACCCGTCCGGTGAAGCAATTGCGGGGCTATCAAAAGGTCTTCTTGAAGAAGGGCGAATCGCGCGAGATCGCGATGGCTTTGAATATCGAAGATCTGAAGTTCTATGATCGCAATATGAAATGGACGTTTGAGCCCGGCGCCTTCAAAGTGATGGTCGGACCGGATTCCGTAAATTTGAAGTCTGCGGATTTTACGCTGATCAAGGGTAAGTCGACCAGCGCGAGCGGTGAGTTGGCGAAACGGGACTAGAAAAAGTTCAAAAGACTCTGTTTAAACAGAGTCTTTTTTTTGCCTTAGATAATCCCTATCTGATCGTAAACCAGACGTAAAGTCGCCGAGGCTTTTTCGCGGGCCGCCTCGGCGCCTTTTTTCATGAGTGATTCTAGATGGTCACGATTGTTCATTAAATCGCGGTGCCTTTCTTGAACGGGCTTTAACTTTTCGACAACGATTTGCACCAGGGCCACTTTAAGGTGGCCATACATTTTGCCTTCGAATTCTCTTTCGATTTCCGAGAAGGATTTTCCTGTCAGGCAGGAATGAATGGTCATTAAGTTAGCGATTCCGGCACTGGTTTCATCGAATTTCACTACGGTGCCCGAATCGGTGACGGCGCGCTTGATCTTTTTCTCTAATGTTTTGGGATCGTCCAGGATAGAGATCATGCCGTTTTTGTCCGGATCGGACTTCGACATCTTCTTTTCCGGATCGGTTAAAGACATAATCTTCGCACCTTTCGCTTGAATCAGAGGCGCGGGTTCCTTGAAGACTTCACCGTAGCGATTATTGAAATACTTAACCATATCTCGGCAGAGCTCAATATGCTGTTTTTGGTCCTGACCGACGGGGACAAAATCCGCTCGGTAAAGCAAGATATCCGCGGCCATAAGGACGGGATACATCAGAAGGCCCGCATTGATCTGCTTCTTGTTCTCGGATTTGTCTTTAAACTGTGTCATTCGCTCGAGCTGTCCGAGCGGAGTCACATTCGTCAGGACCCAGTTGAGTTCGGCATGTTCGGGCACCATGGATTGGATGAAGAGCGAGCACTTTGCAGGGTCCAAGCCGATGGCGATGTATTGAGCGTAAAAGCTCGCCGTTCGATCGCGTAGCTCTTTGGGATCTTGGTAGTCCGTTAAAGAGTGGAGATTGGCGACCATAAAGTAAGCGTCGAAATCCTCGGTCATTTTTGTCCAGGGTTCGACGGCGCCGATCAAATTACCGAGTGTTAAATCTCCGCTTGTTGTCGAGCCGCTGAGCACACAGCCTTTTTTTCCGATCTTTTTTTCCATGCCGTCAACATAACAATGCTTTGTTCAAAAATCGAGACGTTCCGTGACGCTGGATTGCGCCGGCATGGTGAGCGTAGGCGTTATGCCTCGATTGGTGCGCGCCCCCTTATTTAAGGCTTCTTGGACTGCGAGTTTGACGCCACACAGCTGGTGCATTAAACCTCAAGGCACATGAACTTGATCGAGCGCCGCCTCACGACTAACCCAAAAGTTTTGCCTGATCCTAGCCAATTGGGCTTCGGTCAGCATTTTTCCGATCATTGGTTTTTCAGCAAGTATCTGAAGGGCAAGGGCTGGTATGAGTCTGCCATCGCCCCTTATGGACCGATTCCGCTTGATCCCGCCGCGAGCGTTCTGCATTACGGTCAGGCGTTGTTTGAAGGCATGAAGGCCTTCCTTCAGCCCAACGGAAAGATCTCTCTTTTCCGTCCCGATTTCAATATTAGCCGCATGCAAGAGGGCGCGGCGCGCCTATGTTTAGAAGCTCCGCCTGCGGATTTGTTTTTAGAAGGTCTCGAAGGTTTGATCAATGTCGAGTCACGTTGGGTCCCCAAAGCCGAAAATTGCTCGCTTTACATTCGTCCGACTCTGATCGGAACGGAACCCTTCTTAGGGGTACGTCCCTCGCGTGAAGTTCTTTTTTATATCATTCTATCGCCGGTCGGCAGTTACTATTCTAGAGGCACTGCGCCCGTTCGGATTTGGGTGGAAGACAAAGCACTGCGTGCCGCGCCCGGGGGATTGGGAGCAACTAAAGCCGCCGCAAACTACGCGGCCGGCTTGCAGGCGGCGGTCGGCGCCAAAGACAAAGGTTACGATCAAGTTCTCTGGCTCGACGTAGAGCGGGAAGGCATTGAAGAAGTTGGCACGATGAATGTCTTCTTTGTTTTGAAGGACGAAGTCATCACGCCCGCGCTTAACGGCAGTATTCTCGCGGGCTGCGTGCGAGATTCCGTAATTAAGATTTTAAAGCAGGAGGGCGTAAAGGTTTCCGAACGCCGAATCACGATCAACGAATTGATCGAGCATCAGCAAGCGGGAAATTTACTGGAAGCCTTCGGCACCGGCACCGCTGCCGTCATTTCTCCTATTGGCGAAATCGCTTACAAGGGCAAAGAGTATCATATTCAAAAGGGCGAAGCGGGTTCCACCAGCCGCCGATTACTGAAAACCATCACCGACATCCAACGCGGGCTAGGCCCGGATACTTTCGGCTGGATGAGACCCGTCCAGGGAAAATGAAAAGAAACCCGAAGCCTAAGGCCAGCCTCGCGCGGCGGAAATAAATTCTAGCCGTGGTGATGTCCACCAGGGCCATGGACGTGACCGTGTTGAATTTCTTCTTCCGTTGCTTTGCGGACATCGATAATTTCAATATCAAAGTGCAAATGTTTACCAGCCATTTCGGAATTTCCATCTACCGTGACTTCGTCGCCTTCGATTCCCGTAATGGTCAGAATCATCGGTCCACCTTGTGAGTTGACCTGGAATTGCATGCCGATTTTCAACGTCGGTGCGCCTTGGAATTGAGCCTTGGGAATCGTTTGCACCAAACGCTCATCGCGCTCGCCGTAACCCTTTTCAGGCGAGAGTGAGACTTTGAACTTGTCGCCGACTTTTTTACCAATCAATACTTCTTCAAGACCCGGAATGATGTTGCCAGCACCCTGCAAGAAAGTGAGTGGTTCGCGTCCGCTGCTCGAATCGACCGTCTGGCCTTCATCGTCTTTAAGGGTGTAATGCATGCTCACGACAGATTGATCGGCGATATTCATGAAGGACTCCTCTTATCCGGTTATGGTCGGAAATTTCGCATTAATTGTTTGAGG
>JBEIHA010000226.1:0-5435 GCA_040381635.1 Pseudobdellovibrionaceae bacterium | reverse complement strand
GCTGGTGATCTGCGACGCGGCATTAGCCGAAGAATGGAACTTAAGCGAGGAGTGTAAGCGCTTGCGTGTCCCACTTTTTGCGCGCGGCGGTTTGCGCGAATTTATCACGGTGGTTTCGCGCGCCAATCGCGCCTTGGCCAATGACAGTGGGCCGGGGCATATCGCGGTGGCGTGCGGAATCCCTACGGACTTCGTTTTCGGCCCAGGCTGCGTGGGGGATTGGTTTCCTTATGAAGGCTCTAATAATAGAGCTCACCGCGTGGATGTGAACTGTCGATTAAGCGGGCCGCCTCATCTTGAGAAATTCAAATTCTGCACAGTCGACCAGTGTGATCACCATTCTTGTTTACGAAAGTTAACCATCGATTTGGGCTAAGTAAATGGTCATCTTGATTGTGAAAGTAGTCTCTAACGAAAACAGCATCGCGATCTGCGGTTAGAAGTTGCTAGAAAAGCATCATTCCCAACACAGGAAGAACCAAAAAGTATATCCATGGCACGGGCGTTAGGAGACGAGCCGTTCAAAAGATCAGCTACCCATTCCTCGTCCCCGTTGCCCATATTATTGATGAAATAAGTAGAAGCTTTGACGCATGCATGTACCCATTCATCGATCGAGCAAAGTCGAGCGTTGGGTGTTTTATTGGCACAATTCGTGACCGCATTGACCCAAGTCAACGGCGTTTCTTCGTTCGTAGAAATACAAAAGGCTTCCGAGCTGCCACTCGTTCCCACTAATGAAAAACCTGTTGGGCAGTTGGTTCTGCCGCTGATGGAGCGCCACTCTGTACCGTTATAGAACTTTAGTGAATTCGAAGCACCTGAATCTGTGGCCAGATCACCCGCGCCGGGTGATCCGGGAAGTGCTGCAGGTGAGATACAAACCGGACCCGCAACTTCAAGGCGGCGGTTGGGGCTCGTGGTACCAATGCCGACGTTAGGAACGAATGATTTTTCATGTAAACCGAAAAAGTTTTTTAAGTCGTTGAGAATCATTGAAAAACGAAGGACCTCGACGCCTTAACAAACTTTTTTAAACCGAAGACCAAGTGTGAAGGGTGTCTCCTGCTAATCTCGATTTTCCTCCGTTTTCGTCTATTTTCGGACAGAAACCGGACAGCCTTCGTGCCGAAGATCATTTTCTTCGGCATCGGGACAATGTTCATTTTTGAGATTACCCATCACGCTGAGGTCTGGCGGCGTAGTGATTTTCCATGAGGGGGCGCATAGTGCAATTAAAGAGGGCTTGGCGTAGAAAGATGTTTCATTTTGATAAAACACTGCTGCTTTAGGGTAATTTATACCCTTAGAGTTGCAATATGTAATAAAATACCCTAAAATGAGAGTTGGAAAATGAGTTGGACCGTTAACATTAAGAAGAAGGTTGTAAAGGGGCTCAAAAAGCTTCCGAAGAATATCCAAGAAGACTTGGCGGCACTAGTGGCCGATCTTGAGGACTCTGGCCCTGTTCGTGGTGACTGGCCCAACTATTCCAAACTGGCAGACGGAAGCCATCACTGTCATTTGAATTACAGTTATGTGGCGGTCTGGGTTGAGGAAGATAAACAGTTAAAGATTATAGAGGTGACTTATGTCGGGAGCCGTGAAAATGCGCCATACTGAAATTACGATTAAGCAGGGAAAAGAAACCACGAAGTTCAAGCTGTCACTTGAAGCGGGTCGTGGGCTCGTGAACCTCTTACGTGGTTTGCAGGAAAAGGTTTTGAACTCTGGTGACGAGTCTGTTTCCGCCTCGGAGGTTTTTCCGGATCTTAAAGATCCTGCAAAGCGTGTCGGGATTATTTTTCGTGGCATCCGCTCAAAGAACAATCTGACCCAAGGTGAAGTTGCTGAACGACTTGGTATCGATCAGTCAGACGTTTCTAAAATTGAAAAAGGAAAACGCGCTATCGGAAAAGCTCTGGCGAGGAAGATCGAAAAAGAATTTGGCATTGATTACCGCCGCTTTCTCTAAAAGAACTCAATCAAGATCGCGGAATCCCACATCCAAATCCGGCTCGCAGTCGTCGTCGCGCGCCTTTTCGGGCTTGCGACCGAGCGAAATGATCGTGGGCTTCATGCCGTCGAAATACTCGGTATCGAGGATGTGCGGCACCGGACAATTCTCCCAAGTCACGCACAACCGCACGGTGATTTATCCTTCGTTCGCCGTGACCTTCCGTTGGGACTGATTTAGTCTTCGTCTGTATGAAGATTTTAGCGATCAAGCTGAGGGCGATCGGGGACACGGTCATTTGGACCGCGAGCCTCAATGCGCTGCGCGCGCAATTCCCCGATGCCGTGATTCATGTGCTCACCCATCCGGCCAATGTCGCGGTGTTGGAAGGTTCAAAGTCGGTGGACGAAGTCCACGTGATCGCTCCGAATTCGAAATGGGCTTTGCTTCGCACACTGTGGAAAATGCGCAGCGAAGGTTTTGATTGGCTGCTCGGCTTTCACGCGACCAAAAGTTTATGCCAATGGGCGTGGCTTGCGGGTGCTAAGAAAATGGTTTTGCACCATCACAGTTGGGCTTTTACGCCGAAGGGGAGTGAGCGGATCGATCAGCCCGGCGCCTTGATCGATGCGGTCGCGCGCGATCTGGAAGTCTTGAAGGCCATGGGTTTCGAAGCTGTGCGTGGCCCAACCCAAATTGTGATCAAAGCGTTCGAGCGTGACTGGGCCGAAAATCTGGTCGAAGCGCGCATCCGCGGTTGCGGTGGTGATCCGTCGAAGCCGCGCCTAGCTTTTTTGCCCGGCGCCAGTCATCATTTGCGTCGTTATCCTCGCGATCTATGGTTACCGTTGCTTCGGAAGACAACGGCCGACGGCAAATACCAACTTATTGTGATCTGTGATGCGGCCTTGGCCGAGGATTGGAATTTGGTAGAAGAATGTAAGCTATTGCGAGTTCCGATTTTTGCACGCGGCAGTTTGCGCGAATTTATTGCACTGGTGTCGCGCGCCCAGCGAGCTTTGGCGAACGACAGCGGTCCTGGGCATATCGCCGTGGCCTGTGGTGTTTCTACCGACTTTGTTTTCGGCCCGGGGTGCGTAGGGGATTGGTTTCCATACGAAGGGGCTAACCACCGGGTTCACCGCGTGGATGTGGCTTGTCGTTTGAACGGACCGTCTCACCTTGAGAAGTTTAGGTTTTGCACGGTCGATAGTTGTGATCACCATTCTTGTTTACGTAAGTTAATGATCGAATTGAACTAGTTGAATATCTATCTTCTGGTCGGATAACGCTTTAGCGAAAACAGCAGCGCGACAGCACCGAAGTGTTGTTGGAGGCTATTGAGATATTTGAACTGCAATCGCTGGCCGTTCCCATCGTCCGGGCATTATTGTTAGAAAGATCAGCTACCCATTCTGCCGAGCCATTTTTCATGCCGGCAGCTGCGTTTTTGACGCAGGCGTGGGCCCATTCACCGATCGAGCAAAGTCGGGCGGCGGGTGATTTATTGGCACAATTCGTGACCGCATTGACCCAACTGCTCGCCAATTCCTCATTCGTAGAGATACAAAAGGCTTCCGAGCTGCCACTGGGTCCCACTAATGAAAAATCGGTTGGGCAGTTGGTTCTACCGCTGACGGGCCGCCACTCTGTACCGTCATAGTACTTTAGTGAATTCGAAGCACCGGAATCTGAGGCCAGATCACCAGCTGCCGGCGAGCCCGGCAGTGCGGCGGGCGCGATGCGGATGGGGCCTGCGACTTCAAGTAAACGATTCGGCGTCGTGGTACCAATGCCGACGTTCCCAGTACCCTGTAGGGCTAGAATATTAGGTCGACCCCCAAAGTCCAAACCGCAAGGAGTTTTGGTCTGAACCACTGCCAGCAAAAAAGAAATTAAATTCAGCTTGATTCAACGGCGCATCCGAGTGGCCCCATGCCAATTGAGAGAATGCACCACTTTGTAGGTTTGGGTTGTGAGCCGTCATAATTTTCCGGTAAACCCCTGAAGCCACACTGGCTGGGTCGACTATTTGAAGCCGCATTGATGGGTTCGTCGTTCCGATACCAACGTTACCGTTGGCCAAAACACGCAGGCGCTCAGCACCCGAAGTACCGATCGCCACATTATCCGCGGCGGGCGAGAAGACACCTGTGTTGGTGTCACCAACGAAAGTCACTCCCGGTGCCGCAGCCGTGCCCGTGGTTGATCGGAACTGGCCGGTCATCGGCACGGAACCGTTGGCTAAGAAATCACCGTTACCTGAACCAAGAGTCACCCAAGCCGAGCCGTTGTGATACTTCAAGGTGTTCGAATCCGAAGAATCGATCGCCACTAAACCGGCCGACGTCGAAACGGGTAGAGTTGTGGGAATGATCTGAATGGGTCTAGTTGAAGTCACAACACCGGATCCGTTGGGCGCCAAGAGGATGCCACCATTGATCCCATTGACTGACAGGCTAATTGCACTTGTGCCGATGCCAAGCGAAGTGATGGAGGTTCCGCCCGTACCCGACCTTAAGGCGGTGGTCGAAGTGAACGTGTTTGCACCGAAGGTGGCGGTCAGTGCACCGGTCGCCGCGCCACCCACGTTCAAAGTGGTGGTTGCCGAGCTACCTATGGCCAACGAAGTGCCATTGATCGCATTCAAGGCGTTCAGCGAAGTGATGTCCGCATTTGCACCTAAGGCAGCAAAGCCAGAACCAGTGTTGACCGACTGCCAATCTGTACCGTTGTAGAACTTCAAAGTATTGCTGGCTGCAGAGTCAAAGGCCAAGTCACCGGCCGCAGGTGATAAAGGCAGAGGGGTAGGCAAGATGCGTATTGGGCCCGCAACATCAAGTAGTCGAGAGGCTGACGTGGTGCCGATGCCCAATCCGGTGGTGGCGTAAATATTGGCTGCCGTGACTGTACCCGCCGCCGAAATATTGCCGCCCGCGGCGATATTTGTAGCCGCCGTAATTGCGGCGCCCGAAGTCACGTTGCCCGCGGCGCTGATGTTTCCGCCTGAAGTGATATCTGTACTCGCCGAAATCACGCCATTGACATCCAAAGGATTTGAGGGATTGGTGTTACCGATACCAACAAAGCCCGTGTTCAAAATGGTCAGGCGGGTGGCGTTATTGGTTTCAAAAAATAGGTTGTGGTTGTCGCTCGTTCCGATCGAAATCGCGGCGCTGCGGGCGTTGCCGCCGTCGACAATAACCTGTGAACCTAAGAGCGAGCTTACAGTCGAGCACGCCCAGCCGTTGATGGTCCATTTAGTGATCTCATCTATATTACAAACAAATGGAACAAGGGTCCCACCGGTCGTGGCGTCGGTAGCGACCAATCGATTTACGAAGGGGGTATCAAACAGTTTAGGCGCGGTGATGGCTCTATCGGCAACGTCAAGCGTAGCGATGGTTCCATCAAGAATATGAGCGGAGGTAACGCGGCTGTTGCCAATGCTTAGTACGCCGGAGCCTGCAGCACTTGT
>JBEIHA010000225.1:0-5445 GCA_040381635.1 Pseudobdellovibrionaceae bacterium | reverse complement strand
TGTTCTTCGGCATTCTTTCTTGAACGACCGCATCGTAAATTAAACTTCCCAAAGGGTCACCCTCCAGCAAACTGGTGCGGACTTGCGCATAGGTTTCTAAATTAATTCCGCCGCTCGCCCCGTGACACGATACACAGTGAGGAACGAGGATCTGCGCATTGACTTCCGCGAAGAAAATCTTTTTCTGTGACGTGCCCAAAGCGACAATCCAGCGGTAGATAAGGTCCCGTTCCTCGGCGGACAAACCACCCGAAGGCGGCATTTCTCCCGATGCAATTTCGGTGTACAGTCGGCTCACGCCGGGCGAGCCCGGAACGACGTATCCGGAAGCCTTTAGCTTTTCCACATCCAGAATGTTCCCAAAGGAGCCTTGAACCGATCCGCCGGAGCCGTGGCACAACACGCAGCGCGTGTCTAAAATTTCCACCGACGCTTTTTGCAGGGACTCGAGTTCGGTGGCCTGCGTGCCCAAATACTCATTGTACGTGCAGCCGGCCAACAAAAAAACAAAAGCGGCAGCCATGCTATGGCTAAAAAACACGCGCATCATGGAACCTGCCAGCCCGGCGAGGCGCAAATCGAAGCCAGCGTCAGTTTCCAGGCCACCGCAATGTCGAATTGGGATTGCCAAGCGGCATGATTCTTAAGAAGAAGAGAAGCACCCGTGGGAGAGAGCGCACGTGAAGGAAAGAATAGCTTGTAAGCGGCTTCAAGGTTCTGCGCATCCCCGCTGCTCGAGAGAGTCAGGCCCGCTTTATCCAAAGCCTGAGCGGCTGAGACGTCGTAACCGGAAAGCGTAAAGCAAACCCTGAGGCGCAAAGCCTCGCGCGGGGACGAAGACGTCGGAATGACCGCCGCAAACGCATCCTGGTCCCGCTGCGTGCCGGAACACGAAGCCTCATCGTAGTATTGGCAAGGTCCGCCAAAAAAAGAGCTATGGCCACTGATCATGGCTTGGACATAGTTTTCCACGTCGGTATCGGTCGCTGCTAAGCCGTCCGAAGATTTATATAACGACTTAAATGTGCTCGAAACAAAGTCCCGATCCGCAAGCCTCGGTCTATAAGAGGCTTTAGGTACATCCACCAGCGGAACATCGGCAGCTCCATCCTTCTTTTTCGTACAAGCCGCCACAGAAAGTAGGAGAACAAGGTAAGCCACGTTGAGGTGTCTCATGTGTTGTCCACCATCGAGGCCACACCCCACAATGAACTTACGGTTGAGTCAGAGACATAGATCAAAGAATCGTTGTTCGCCGCCGGGTTCGGCACTCTAAGCAATTGAGCCAGGCTGGCCAGCACGTGACCCGTGCTGATGCTAACGGTGCCTCCGCCCATACTGTGCGCGCCGAAACCCCAGGTTCCGGGATAGTCGCCATATCTCTCCCAGTTCTCGCCCGAGTGCTTAAGAATGTCGCCGATGATCAGCGGACCCTGGACGCTGCCCGACCAGATACTCACGTTCGAGGCCTGGGGGGCATGGTCGGATCCCGTGCCGTCTTGGCGCGGCTTGCGATTGAACTCACCCGCCAGGTGAATGACGGTGTCGTTAAACAAACTTCTGCTTTTTAGTTTATTTATGAGCTCATAAAGGCAGGCCGAAAGCGCGCAATAGTATAAGGCACTTAAGTAGGTGCCGGGAAAAATACCATGGAAATGCATGTCGGGGTTCTGAAACATCTGACCGAAACCGGCGGCGGGTGAACCATTGATCTGCGGGTGTAAGTTGAACAGGGCACCGGCATTGATGTGAATCGAATTGCTGTAACCGTTGAGCAAGCAGAACTCGGCCACCGCGAAATGTTCGGCCAAAAAAGTCACCATCGTAGGCTGCGTGGAATGGCCCGTTTGAAGCATCGTGCGCAGATCGTTATGGGTCAGAATATCGCCGGTCGAATTGAAGCAGTACTTCGCGTCTCGTGCGTTTGTCGGATAGTTGTTGCCGACGGGCGCGTCATTGATTCCGGGAATGACCGTGTCCAACGCGCGCTGGATCAACAAAAGATATTTAACGTACAAGTCGTTCCATGCGGCGTTCAGATCTCCCATGCCGCTCATCATAAGATCCAAAGCTTTGTTGCGGTCTGCCGCAAGACTGCCGGAATACAGATTCAGATTTTCACTTAGTGAATCGGCCGCCGCCAAGACGCTCGGCATTTGTGCCTCGAGTTGCGCGGCAAACGTAGGATCCACGTCGCTGGCGTCAAAAGTTCCAAATAGGTCTTGAAGCATGTTCGTTCCGCCAAAAGTGGAATTCATAGAAACCAAACTGGCTTCGGAACGCGAACGAAAGCGCAGCTCCCTAACGTCGATGGCCAGAGCCGGAATCACTTTTGACGAAGCGTCGGCCACCGCCCCTCCCAACGAAGGAGAGGAAGCGCCCAATACGGTCATCTTGGCCTGCGCTCCCGCGTGGCCAGAGTCGCCGACATCTACGCCCCGTATGCTAAGCAAATTGGCGAGAAGATGAGTCATCGGCACCGTTCCGCCGCCGGACACTGGAATTGAGGTTCCCCATAACATGGGTAAACGGAAATTTCGGTTTAGGTTTGCCGAAAAAAAGTCGACGGTTTCGAAAACGGGAGTGACGTAACGGCCGCCCGAAAGTGCAAAGTTGGTGGCCATGCCCGAGTTTGCGGCCAACGTTTCGCCGTTGGGATTGAGAAAAAGATCCCACATCCAACGCGCCGGCGCTCCTTCGCTTTGAATGAAGACGTAGTTGCGTGGCAAGACTCCCAAGGCCCGGTTTTGCAAGTCACCGGCAAGACCGTTCGCGGTCGCCCGGAACATGGCCAATACGCTACCGGCCGTGGCTAAGCCGCCCGCAACGCCAAACCCGCGAAGAAGATCGCGACGCGAAATATGAGCTCGACTTAATCGGCGCCGGGTCTTCATTCGGTCACCCCGAAGGTGGACGATCGGTAGGTGTCGCTGGACAAAATCTCGCGTACCAAAGTTTTCAAGCTTTGATGGGTCTTTAAACTCTTTCCATGCGCGATCACTCGGTCACGGTGCTTCTTCTGCGCTTCGTTCAGATTCAGATTGGCTCCAGTGGCACCGGGGTCATTAAGATCCACGCTGATGCCAGTGAAGAACTCATAATATCTTTTGGCGGCGCAAGCATACAGATCATCGGTATTGCTGATGGCGGCCCCCAAAGCGGTTAAGCCGGTCACTTCTTTGTGAATCAATTTTCCGTCGAAACTGCGGAAATAAAGGACCCCTTCCGGCGGGCGCCGACCGAAGTTCGTGTCGGAAGCTAGCGACCAAGCTCCTTGAGCGGGCTGAGTTTGTGGCACGGGCCAGAACATAAACGCGACTGGAAATGTTCCGTCGGTGCAGGCGCCGTCAAAGGTACGCCCGTAATGCAGGTGGCGCGCAGCACCCGCCATGCGATCCATAGTCACGTGGCACTGAATGCAGGCATTGCTCTTACGAAAAGGCGCGGCCGCGGCCTGATTCACCCAAGGCGCCCCGTCGCCCAAACGCACCAGCGGAAGCTCGCGGCACATCAGATCCGCGAAAAAACTCTTCGCCCATTTGCGCGGCATTTTTAGAGATCCCGTCGCCTCGAAGGTGAATGGATCTTCCTTTACGGTCTGCAATAAATAGCTGGGATCGCCCAAAATTCCGCCCCCGAAGGTCTGCTTAAGATCCAGGTTCTGTGCGACATCGTACGCGGCATTCGGCAGAATCATGGCGGGCGCAGGCTGCACACCGATCACGGCGCCTCGGTTAATGTAAGGGAAATTGACGGACGATTGCGCCCCACCTGGAAAGGGTGTTTGCCGATAAGCGTAGTTCACTTTCGCGGCCAGCGACTGCGCACCCACGTTCGGTGTTCCGTTTTCACGTATGGGCTGAAACGATTGTGCGGAGGTCACGATCGATTTGTATTCGGTGCCGGGCTTAAGCAGCGCGCGGGTGATATAGGCCGCCGGCTGAGTCGCATCAAGAATGTCACCGGTCGATTTATCACCGCAGGTATCGGCCAAACCCTGAAATCGGCGCGATCCAAACCAGCTGTGATGAAAGTTGTGAAGGTTTTGTATGACCTTGCGCGCGACCGTATCCGAGGTATTGGCAATCGTTGTTCCGCTTGCGGCTAGAAGTTCGGCACTTTCTAGAACTTGTAGACATGCATCCGTTCCTGAAAGCGAGCCCGCTTGGATCAAAGCAAGACGCGGATCGTTCGCCAGCGGACGGTCCTTAACCAAATGAGCATAGCAGCGGTGATAAATGCCGGCTTGATCGAGCTCTAGAGAGGCCAACGCCGTCGCTGGGATAAGTAACAAAATAAGGAGGATTTGCCACTTCACCATCAACAGACTTTTCGGCCTGTCCGGGCAGTGGCTTTAGTGTTGCGCTTCGGTTTGAGTCATCTCGCCCAGCGCCGCTGTAGCTGAAAAATCACAGATTGCCCAAGGCGTGCGTTCACCGGATCACCGAACCAAGTCTGATCTGAATACGTCAAAGTCCCCGCCCAGTCGTCTGAATACAAATAACTCGCGTTTAGAGACGCGGTCGCATAACGCTCGCGGCTGCCGGGTGATGAAATCACTCCGGTCACTTGAACAGGATCCTCAAATGTCCACACAAGCGATGCCCCCGTCCGCACTCGGGTCCAATTGTAGCCCGCGCCCAAACCGATGTTTCCACCCCAGCCAGGCTTTAAATTTTTTCGACGAAACGAATGGTGCAAATCCATATTCGAAAAAAAGTCCCAGCGACCTTTGATTTTGGTCAACAATGTTCCCAATCCGAGAGCCCAAAAGCCACGCCCCCGTGCATCGAGTTGATATTCCGAATCGGCTGCGTAGACCGAGCGACCGGTCGGCATCGTCAATTGAAGATAACCAAGGCCTTTCGGCCGCCACGGGCTGTAATCCCAATCCGCAAGGTATTCGTGCCCGAGTGTGAGCGCGATGTCGCCAAGACCAGTCGAGACCTCGCCCTGACGCGCTCGTCTGATGATGGGCAGTGAAAGTCCACCCTGCCACCGATCGCGAAAAATATGGGCACCATCAAGCCGAAAACTTTCGAGAGATTCCCGAAAATCACGTTTGCTCCAAAGCCCATCGGCGTAAACGTCATCAGAAATTTGGGAGTACAAGTAGGAACCGGTGAAAATCGCCTTGTCGTCCCCCGCAATAAGGGCCGGCGCCGCAAAGCCGCCGCCACAACAAGCCGAAGCCCCAACTTGGTTCGCTGCAAACAATAATGCGATTAAGATGGCATAGCTAAAAGCGCAAAGCGATGACAGCTTGTTCAACCACCACTCCGTTCACGAGACGTTGTATGCGGATTTCCCAATCACCAGGCATAGTAAAGAAAACTTGCGAAGCACGGAAGGTCCCCGTGTCCATTCGGGTTACCGTAACGGGGGATGACCCATGGCCCATGGATGGCATCCACAATTCCACGGCCACATCACCTTCGATATCCT
>JBEIHA010000224.1:0-5446 GCA_040381635.1 Pseudobdellovibrionaceae bacterium | reverse complement strand
TGCGGTTTTTGTGAAGAAGCGTGTCCGGTCGATGCGATCCGGATGGGCCCCGAATGGCAGACCGCGGGTCTTAACGGTTCGAAGTTTGCCTACGATATTCAGCAGCTGGCCTACCGTCCGCAATTGAAGGGCGGCGTGGTTTCTGTCCTCGACGATCAAGAGCGGCATCAAGCCGGTATCTGATGGATTTCCTGAAGCGCCCACTCATCAGCCACTTGTTATGTTTGGCTTTTGGGTTGGGCGCAGGTCTGTTCCTCGCACGCCCGAATAATCCTGCTTCATCACGCGAAGTTTTTCCTGACGATATTCCGGCGGCGACCGGAACAGCGACCGAGCCTTCGGCAACGGACGCCTCAACGCTGCGGCAACTGCCCGACAAACAAACTTTGGATACGACCGCGGGATTGATTCAATTACGCGAAGATTATTTTGAACAATTCCGCCGTGGTGAAACGCGCCAGGCGCTCTTGATTCTTCAAGAGATGGAAAAAAAGGGACCCAAAACCCAAATTTATCTCGAGACCAACAGCGAATACCTAGTTCAGATGAAAGAGTGGCGAGCCGCCGCAAGCGCCGCACAATCTTGCGTGGCGCTGTTTCCACAAAGTCGTCCTTGCTACCGAAATCTAGCCACCGCCGAAATTCAAGATGGGACGTCGACGGATCAAGTCACCGCCGTAGACAACTGCCTAAAGCTTGAGCCCAACGACCCTCAGTGCCGTAACATCCTGGGCCTGGTGCAAATGAACAGCGGAGACTACACCAATGCGGTCGCCACTTTCGAAAAACTGATTCGCGACAATGGCAGTTATGGGGTGCGCTTCACGGACGATCACTTGGAATGGCAATTGGGGTTGGCACTGGACGGCGCGGGCCGCCCTGAAGAAGCCATCGATCATTTAGAAAACGCCTGCCGCCGCAACAACAACGAGGCCTGCAAAAAAATCGACGAGATCAGCGGCGGCGGGATCAATTGAAGGCGCGCCGTACCCTATCTAGTAAAATTATTTCATTCTAAATTTGACGGGTGCGGAGGAGGCGACGCCGTCGTACCAAATCGTGAATTCGGAATTCGGATCGCCCCAATGATAGGCTTCGGACAAATCGAATCTTCCGCGAGCACTTTCTTCGCCGGGCTTTAGAATTATAAAATCCTCGTGTTTCGGCTTTCCACGCTTCATCATCATTCCCTTGTATTTCACTTGGCGATCACCGGCGCGTACTTCAAAAAAGTTATTGGTTGGTGGCCTCAGTGCGGATTCCAGTCCCAGTCGATACTTTTCGAAACGAATCTCCGTATTCGTCATGTTCCTTACGGTCACGAAGGCGTGCACCCGGGGTTTTTCATCGATCTGTTTTGCTTCGATTTCCAATTGGATGTGCATGGCGGGATCTCCGTGGGCGCTTGCGGCTATGGAAAGTAGAGATAAAGCTAAAATTATCAGTTGTTTCATAGGTTTATGGGAGCACTTTTTGGCCCAAGTGACCATCAAAAAACGTCACTTGGGCGCCTCATTCCATTACAGCTTACACGGGCATGGTCCTTAATCTGCAATCTTTGTTTATTGAACTTTAAATCTTGAGGACAAATCATGCGCCAATCCGCCGTCGCCCTATTGTTATTGGTCTCCGCACATTTGCACGCTGCACCGGCCTTAGAGCGTGGGGCAGACGACACGATCAAATGGCGCGGACAGGGTCCCAACCCCTGGAGCTTTGCTTTCGCCGAAGAACAGCTGATTAAGGATCAAAATTGTTTACCTAAAGGCTGTCCCGCAAATGGCAATCAGTGGACCGTTTCAATTTTTGATCTGGTGAAAACCCACGCTCAAACCAATGCAGTAAAAATCAACCTGCTGCTCGATAAACAAGGCCAAAACTTGAAGGGCGCCAAATCACTTTTCACCGGGTCCGTGACTTCCTTACCGTTCGAATCGGTCAATTCCTTAAGAGCCTCCAAATGCACGCTCGAACAGCCGGTGCTGCGTATGAACCGCTCGTTTTCGCTGAATCCGAATCGTTTAAATCTCTACGATCACTTGTCGAATATGCACAAGAAGATCAAAGCGGAGGGAGTCGCGGGCGTGTACGACGTCGACCAAAAGGTCGAGCTAAAGTCACTTCAGATCCAAGCCTTGATGCCGCATCTCGAGACCTTGGCAAAAGCCTCGCCCGACGCGGACACTTTTGTCAGCAAAGTGATCGAATTCACTTCGTGCGCGGATCAAGTACAGATTCCCAAATTAGAAGCCATCAAGAAGATCAACACCAACGAAGCCTCCATCCGCGCGGAATTGAGCGAAATCCTAAAGCTCAAAAAACCGGTACTATTGGGTGTCTGCTCTGAGGTTCTGGAGGACGATAAAACCTCCGCGACCTGCTCAGGTCATAACGTGGTGGCCAAAGACATCAAGGCGAATAAAGTGTTAATCAATGACTCGGCTTTCTTCTCGACGGAGAAAAGGAATGCGGACGGTTCTGCGTGGATTTCCCTCGAAAGCTTGGTCAAGGCCGTCGGCAGATACGGCGCTGCCTTAGAAAAATCGCGACGTGAATCCACTGACGGTGTGGCACAGGCCCAATCTGAATTTGACACCACCATGGCTCGCCTAAAGCGCGAACTCGACGAATCCTTAGCCGGATTAAACAATGAAAGTGCGAACTTCGCGGCGACGGTAAAAGAAACCCTAGATCGCTTGCGAAAAGGTCTTGCCCGCGTACCTCCGGCGAAGTTCAGACAAGCGGTCATCAACGAGCTAAGCAAAGTGAATGAAGGTGACGAAGACGACTTGGACGAGACCTTTATCGATGAAGTTGAAAAGTTGGAATTACGCACGGTCGCTGACCTTAACCTGATCGAGCCTCTGCTGATGGCCTCACTCCAGCGTGGTCTTCAGGAAGCCTTGGAACAAATGCGAGCCACCGGAACGGGTGAGTCGCATCTGCCATGGCCGTCGCTCGATAGTTCCCACAATATGGTTTGGTTCAAATAGATTGTTTTAGATACTCGGAGGCGGCCCACCGTTGAAACTCTTGACTGAGTTCAGCGCCAGCGCGCTTCAGCGGTACCCAGATTAGGTCGTGATCGGGCGCGCACATATTTGTCTGCGGCGCTTTGGCTTCCACCTCGAAAAAGGCGCCTATTTTCTTAAAATGACTCTTGTAGAATTCGGACCAATGATATTGGGCCGCACGCATTAAATAGATCGAGTTTATAATTTCGTAGCCGATTTCTTCGCGCAGTTCCCGGTCCAGTCCAGTAAGTTCGTCTTCGCCCGGATCCAATCCACCTCCGGGCAAAAATGATCCGAAATTGGTTTTCACCACGGCGATTTCCTGGCGGTCATTTTTAATAAAAGCGTAGGCGCCAGGTCGCTCGACGTAGGTGATTCCGGGCAAGATCGTCCCGAAAGTCTTCAAGTCTGTATTTGGCAGACTAGACATGCGGACTAAACATTCAGTGATGTGGACCCACGAACTTGTCGGCCAATGCCGTAGTATTCAATGCCCGCGTCCCGCATTTTTGCTGGGTCGTACAGATTGCGCCCATCGAAAACCAAAGCGGCCTTCATTTTGGATTTCAAGGCAGTCAACTGCAGTGCTTTGAATTCAGCCCATTCGGTGACGATCAAAAGTGCGTCAGCGCCGGCCGCAGCTTCTAGCGCCGATTCACATGCGGTAAAAGGCACGCGCGAGGCTTCGACCGCGTTTTTCGTCGCGACCGGATCGAAGGCACGTACTTGGGCACCGTTCAGAAATAATTCTTCCATGATTTTTAATGAAGGTGCGCGGCGTACGTCATCGGTTCTTGGTTTAAAAGCTAAGCCCCAAATCGCTACAGTTTTCCCTTTAAGCGTTCCGCCCATGTGGGCCAGTAAGCGTTCGGTCAGAATTGTTTTCTGTCGTTCGTTCACATCGTCGGCGGCTCTCAGAAGCTTCAAGTCCAGATCAAATTGTTTACCCGCATGAATCAAGGCGCGCACATCTTTAGGGAAACACGATCCCCCGTAGCCAATGCCGGGGTTAAAGAAGGCTGGGTTGATGCGATTATCTGATGTAAAGCCCGCGCGCACGCTGTCGATATCGGCACCAAGTTTATCTGAAAGCAAAGCCAATTCGTTGATAAAAGAAATCTTCAGCGCCAAGAACGAATTGGCCGCGTACTTCGTCATTTCGGCGGACGTATTGTCCATAAACAGAATCGGCTTGTTGCCATTGCGGGTGACGAAAGGCTCGTAAAGCTCTTGCATAAGGGCGCGTCCGCGATCGCTTTCGCAGCCGATCACCACGCGATCGGGCTTCAAAAAATCTTCGATCGCGGCACCCTGGCGCAAAAACTCAGGATTATTAATCACGTCGATATTGAATCTGCAGTTCTCTTTGCAGTAGCTGATCACTTTGCGTGAAGTGCCGATCGGCACTGTGCTTTTCAAGACTACGATTTTATCTTCGTTCGCAGCTTTGCAAATCTCACCCAAAACGCGAAATGTGGGTTCCATGTCGGCCGAACCATCGGGCAATTCGGGTGTTCCTACCGCAATGAAAACCACTTCCGACTTTTTGACCGCGTCCGCGATCGAAGTGGTGAAGGACATGCGCTTGCGACTAAGAGTGAAGAGTTCGTCTAAGCCTGGTTCGAAAAAGGGAACCTTGCCCGCCAGCAGAGTTTTGATCTTCGCTTCGTTTGAATCGACGCAGGCGACTTCGTGGCCCGCATCGGCAAAACAAACGCCTGCGACCAGCCCCACGTATCCCGTTCCTAAGACCGCGATATTCATCGGTAAACTCCTTTAGACATGGATTGAAATTAACGGTAAACAGGTCTTAAGTTAAGGAAAATATGTCGCCCAAAGCCAAAGGCCAACTCACATTGCTGCTGAAGATCTGCCTCGCCGTGGGTCTGATCACCTTCTTAGTGCAAAAAGGCCATCTCGATCCTAAAGATATTTGGGAGCTTATGACACCCACGAATATCGCCTTGGCGCTGGGACTAGCTGGGCTAAGCACGCTTATGGCGGCGTGGCGTTGGACGATTCTGCTGCAGGCGCGGGGTTTTCCCGTCACTCTGCGCTCATGCTTTTCGCTTTATCTGATCGGCATATTCTTTAATCACGCGCTTCCCGGATCGGTGGGGGGTGACGTGGTCAGGGGTTATTACCTGGTCGCCGAAAATCCTGAACGCCGCTTAGATTCCGTACTTTCGATCATTATCGACCGAGTGCTGGGGCTCTATTCTTTCTTTATGCTGACGCTCGCGGCGACCGCACTTGATTTTGAGTTTGTTAGTTCTCACGAGAAAATCCGGTGGGTAGCTTTGATGTGCTTTTTGATTTTCATGGGGCTGACTTGTTTTTTTATCATCGCGTTTTCGCATCGCTTGTCTAAGTTTTTCGGTCTGGGTTTTTTCGAGCGCAGGATTCCGATTGTTCACCGCATCGTCGAGGGG
>JBEIHA010000223.1:0-5452 GCA_040381635.1 Pseudobdellovibrionaceae bacterium | reverse complement strand
TGCAACGATTTGCCAGGTTTTCCAGCGCCATCGGCGCCATGCCACGTAGATGGTCAGAGAAGTTGTGATAAACATGGTCAATGCCACGGCGATCCCATAAGCGCTCACCAAGTTGGACGAAGATTTGAATTCAAGCACCAACAAAATGGTGGCAAACATCAATGCCCAATTGATGGCCGGGACGTAAATCTGGCCGATCTCTTGACTACTGGTGTGGACGATCTGCAAGCGCGGACAAAATCCCATCAAGATCGCCTGGCGGGTGAGCGAAAAAACACCTGAAATCAGGGCCTGCGAAGCAATGGCCGAGGCGAAAGTGGCAATGATCACCACGGGAATCAGCGCCCATTCGGGGGCGAGTAAGAAAAACGGATTCTTGATCGTTTGGGGATTGGCGATCAGCATCGCGCCTTGGCCCAAATAGTTGATAACGAGGGCGGGGAAAACCAAGTAGCTCCACGCCATGCGAATTGGTTTGCGACCGAAGTGTCCCATATCGGCGTAAAGGGCTTCACAACCTGTGACCGCCAAGAAAACCGCGCCGAGTCCCCAGTACACATGCCATCCGTAATTCAAAAATAGTTCGTAAGCGTACCAGGGGTTAAAGGCACGCAGCACGTAAGGTGAAGCAATAATATGCGGCAGCCCCAGCGCCGCCAACATAAGAAAATAAACGGTGATCATGGGACCGAAAATGAAACCGATCTTGTGTGTGCCGTTTCTTTGTAGGGCAAATATGGAAATCAGGATCGCGAGAGTGATGACCAGAATATAGTCGTCAAAAATAGGAGTAATGACTTTCAAACCTTCTACAGCCGATAAAACTGTGATGGCCGGGGTGATCATACCATCGCCGTACAGTAGGGCCGCGCCGAAAAGTCCGACGTAAATCAAATAACGTTTTCTACCGCCCGAAGTTTTAGAAGTCGGCATGGCTAGGGCTAAAAGTGAAAGCACCCCACCTTCGCCGTTGTTGTCTGCGCGTAAAACAAACAATAGATACTTGATGGATACGACGGTGATCAGCGACCAGATGATCAGCGAAAGAATACCAAGGACATTATCTGTGGTGACCGGAAGGACATGGTGTCCCGTAAAGCATTCACGAAGCGCGTAGAGCGGCGAAGTTCCGATGTCCCCAAAAACCACGCCCAGTGCACCAAGGGTTAGGGCCCAGGCCCGCTTGGTGTCATGTTGCTTTTGATCAATCATGTGACTTAGTATGGACCCGAAAACCTCGGAGATCAATCACCCGTGAACTTAGAGCGAGAGCTGAAAAGATTTGTCCGCCAGATTCGACCAGGCCTAATCGGCGCGACGGCCAATCCCAATGTGAATTTGGCTCAGTTGATCGATGAGTTAAAGCTATCCCCGAAGCACACGGCCGAAATTGGCACCGCTTTGGAAGAATTTTTAGCCAGTCGCGATTTCACCTCCGCTTTGACCGAAACGGGCTTGACTTTAGAGTCCGGCGCTTTCACCGAAATCTACAAGCGCCTCGAATACAAATTCCTGCCGAAGCCGGTGGAAACCAATGACGTACTGGGTTTTCTTTCCCGTCTCTTCGACTCACAGAGCGACGCTGGTTGGCTGGAAAAAATTGACCGTGAACGCTTCGGCGAATTGATCAGCTTACTGCTGACCGAGCATCCGAAATTGGTAGAGCCTTTGGCCGCTCAGGTCTTTATGAGTTTTGAAATCTTAAGTTTGCGACTCGCAGGTTTAGGTTATGACCCGGTAGTGACTCACCGTTTGAAGGCTCGCAAGGATTATCAACACGCCTTTATGGACGTCACTCGTCACATGCACGGTCTGCTCGACGGGAAGAGCGACGAAGCCATCCCGAAAATCCAAGAAGCGTTAGAGCGATGCGCAGCAGGCGTGCAATGGGTCAGATCTCGTCGGGGAGTCGAGGGCGCGTCGCTTGCCCTTACTTACCGGCTAATGAAAATTCAGCAGGTCGTTCACCGCATGCAGTTGGTTCTGCAATTGATTCAAGCCATGTTAGGTCCGTGGAAAAAGCGACCCGCGCTGGATCTTTTTTTCGAAGTGATGCTGGCCGAGATTCGGCGCTTTGAATTGCGCAATTTCTTAGGCCAAAATTTGGAATTGCTGGCCTTTCAAATCACCGAGCATACCGGGCGCGCGGGTGAGCACTATATCACCCGCAATCGTTCGGAGTGGGTGTGGATGCTGCGCTCGGCGGCTCTAGGCGGAATGATCACGGCGGGTGTGGCCGTGCTTAAAGTGATTATCTCAAAAGCGCATTTGCCACCGGTGCCAGAAACTTTGGTTGTCGGTTGCCTTTACGCCGGTGGTTTTCTTTTGATCGGGGCGCTCGGTGGGACCTTGGCCACTAAACAGCCAGCGATGACGGCCTCGACCCTGGCGAATGCGCTGGATGCGGCGGCCAGTTCCAAAGAGGCGATGGAAAACCTAAGTGAAATTATCGTACGCACCATTCGCAGTCAGCTCGGGGCGGTGTGGGGCAATTACTTCGTCGCTTTTCCGGTGGCTGTGCTGCTTTGTTTGCCATTTACTTTTTTAGGCTGGCCGCTGATGGATGCAAACAAAGCGCAGGCAACGGTTGCGTCGTTGGATGGCCTTCGCTCGCTTTCGTTCTTCTACGCGTCCATTGCCGGAGTGTGTTTGTTCGTGAGCGGCTTGCTCGCCGGCTTCGCGGACAATTGGTTTATATTCAACAATGTGGGCGCACGTCTAAAACAATCGGCGCTCCTGCGTCGTTTTGTAGGGCCTCATAATCTGGACAAAGCGATTCATAGCATTGATCACAACGTCGGCTTTTGGGTTGGAAGTACGTCGTTAGGATTTTTACTGGCTTCGATGGGCCCCATCGGCATCGTTATGGGCCTGCCGATCGACACCCGCCACATCACGCTGTCCACCTCGCTCTTTGGGGCTGCCGTGACCTCAATGAATTTCCAAATCACGCTGGGATTGGCGATTTGGATCGCGGTCAGTCTATTTGTTATGGGTTTGTTCAATCTAGGTGTCAGTTTTGCCTTAAGCCTCTTCGTTGCCGTAAAATCTCGCCGTATTCGCTTTTCGCAGACTCCCGAATTGTTACGCCTTCTGGGAAATCGTCTGCGCGAACACCCGGGCGACTTTCTTTTTCCCCTTAGAGATCCACCTTGAAAACTTGGCGTTTAAAAAGAGGCGCCGATCGACGCATCCGACAAGGCCATCCCTGGGCCTTCGCTAGTGAATTGAACGGTTCCGCTAAAGAAATACTTGCGGGCGAGCTGATCGAGTTGCGCGACGGTATGGATCGGTTCTTGGCTTATGGTTACGGCCATCCCAGTTCTCAAATTTGTTTTCGCAAGCTGTCTTCGAATTCAAAAGAAGTCGACGTGTTTTCTAAAGAGTTCTTTATCCGTCGTTTGCGCCAAGCGCGCGATCACCGCATACAAAGTGGTTGGGGTCGCTTCAGTCACCGCTGGCTTTACGCCGAAGCCGACGGCGTACCAGGAGTGATCGTCGATGCTTTTCTGACGCAGACTCAAGGATGGATCGTCGTTGTGCAAGCTTCGACGGCGGGCGCAGATCGCGCTCTTCCCCAATTGTTCGCGGCTTTAGAAACCTTTCAGTCTGAACTGGGGCTGATGTCCGTGGTCGAAGCCCCGAGTAGCAAATCGAGATTGCAAGAGGGCCTCGCCATCGGCGAAAAGCGATTGGTTTTCGGCGCCGCCGATAATTTAGAGAGCACGACCATCGTATTGGTCGGTGGTCTTAAGCTTCAATGTGACTTATTGAACGGTCAGAAGACGGGCTTCTTCTTGGATCAGCAATGGAATGCGCAATTGATGAACGAAACATTGCGCGCGCAATTCACCAAGCGATCTGAACCGGTGCGCGTGCTGGATATTTGCTGTTACGTGGGCCAATGGGCCGCGCATGCCGCAAAGACCCTAAGGTCGGTTGAATCGGAAGCCGAGATCACTTTGGTTGATGTTTCGCAAAGCGCACTCGAATTGGCGTCGCTGAACATCAGGGGTTTGGCTAAAAAGTGCGAAGCCTTTTGCGCAGATGCCCTCGACGGACTTTCAAGCCTTCCCGCGGAATCCTTCGACGTGGTGATTTGCGATCCGCCGGCCTTCGTCAAGAAGAAGACCGATCTAGAAAATGGCCTACGCGCTTATGTAAAACTGAATCGCGACGCCCTAAAGCTAGTTAAGCCCGGTGGGCTCTTGATCTCGGCCTCTTGTTCGGGCTTAGTTAAGGTGGCTGATTGGGATCAGGTTTTGCTGGAAGCTTCGCAGAAGGCGGGCCGTATGTTTCGCTCGATCCATCGCGGCGGACATGCGCCAGATCATCCGACGCTGCCGCATTTTTCTGAAGGAGAATACCTTAAATGTTCGGTCGGGCGTGTGAACTATCCGTTTTAGTCCGGATCAGGTTTAAACGGCGACTTCTTGTATTCCGCGGCCAGATTGATCTTTTGCGAAGCCTCGGTCAGCCGGCGATCTTGATTCAGCTTCAGTGGTTTGCGGTGATCGGGCATACCGTTGAAGTAAATTTCCACCTTCTTTACGCGACTGCCTTCGATCAATTCAAAGCCGCAACATCCGGCCTTATAAGATATAAGATTTGATGATTGGGTAAGGCTTTGCTAGAATGGGTAATAAATGGGTAATGGATCATTTGCTCCGAAGTATATCGAAGAGTTGCGGTTGCATCCGTCCATCGGTTGGGCGCTCGCGCATATCGGTGAAGCCCGGGGTCTGCAAGAGGTCTGGCGGAAAACCAAACCCGAGGTCATTGCCAAACTTCGCGAATCGGCTCTGGTGCAAAGTTCGGAATCCTCTAATCGGATCGAGGGCGTCGAAGTCGAACCAAGTCGCCTTGTTCCCCTGATCTTAGGAGCAGCAAAACCAAAGGATCGTCCTGAGGAAGAGATTGTCGGATACAGAAATGCGCTCAAGTGGATTCATTCATCTCATCAAAAAATCAAAATATCGCCGGCCACTGTCAAAAAGCTGCATAAACTCGCTCAAGGCGGGCTTATCTCCGATGCCGGCGAATGGAAGTCGCGGGATAACGAAATTGTCGAGTTCTCGCAAGCGGGCGATCGCCGGGTTCGCTTCAGATGTACACCTTCCTCGGAAACTCCGCGAGCGATGGCAAAACTGTGCGAATCCTATTCAGACATGCAGGAAAAGAAGATTCTTCCAGACCTACTTGCAGTCTCCAATTTTATTCTCGACTTCTTGTGCATCCATCCGTTTCGGGATGGCAATGGACGCGTATCGCGCCTGCTTACTCTGTTGTGCCTTTACCAGCAGGGTTACGAAATCGGCCGATTCATTAGTCTTGAACGAATCATCGAAAACACTAAGGAGGATTATTATCGAACTCTTGCTGAGTCGTCAGCCGATTGGCATTCTTCGAAGCACGATCTTTTCCCGTGGTGGTCGTACTTCTTGGGACACCT